>RFJO01000035.1 GCA_003694495.1 Candidatus Woesearchaeota archaeon | reverse complement strand
ATATTTTCCGCCTTTGGAGCCCATTACCTCAGGATGGTTTTTGTCACCATAATATTCTTTGTCAGTAAAATCCAATGCGAGAATTACTCTTTTAGGCAATTTCAATTCCATAGTTGATTTCTTAATCAATGCATAAATATCTTCGTAAGAGATATTATGCAATTTAGCTAGCATTCTGTCTGCAGAAAGATATTTTGTCAACTTGTACATTGCCTCTAAACTTTGGTTTTCTATAGCTGACTGGATAAGGCGATAAGCAATATCAACCACTTTATATACAGAATTCTTTCCGCAGGAGATCAAATTAGTCAACTGAAAAACCAAAGAGTTTATATTTATGTTCAACTTCTTAGTCATTATATCGACCTCCTTTTCTTCCTATATGGAAGATTAGGAGGATTATATTTCTTATCATTTGCTAAAAATAAGAATTAATCAGCTACCTGCGTAGATACTGATTTTTCCGCAACATTTATAAATTTAGCATGTTTAATTAAAACTAATAAAAAAGGGAGATGATAATTTGGTAAAAGAGGATGTAAGCAATAAAACTGTTCTTGTTCTGGCAATTCTGGTTGTGTTGATTGTTGCAAGTAGTATGTGGCTTGTATTGAATAAACTGTCTAATATTGATTATAAACAACCGCCTGTCAGAACAGTAACAATAACAAAAGTCGTAGAACAAGCAGCTCCAACTGGAGGTGTTGTTGGATTAACAATTACTAAACCACCTAAAGGAGAGGTGACAGAAAATGAGTGAAGTGTCAAATAGAACTTTAGTTGTAATGCTTCTTGTAACAATGGGTGTATCTTTATTTGGAACTATGATGAGCCTTAATGCAATCGGAGGATTAAAAGAACTTACCGGTGCATGGAATGGAATAACAACCAATTCAACATATGCTTCAGTAAACCTTACTGTTTCATCTCAACTAAGAATTAATTTTACCATAGACAAAGCTGACTTTGGTTCTGGATATGTAAAACCAGGAGCAGGTGCCTGTGTCTTGTCAACGGGTATAACTTCTGAAGATACAACAGGGTGTTCTGGATTTACAGTACCAGGAAGTGTAAATGCATTATACCTAGAGAATATTGGTAATGAATACGCAAAATTAAACATATCTAACATAAACTATAGTTCAAGTTTAATTGGAGGAACTAACCCTGGTTATGCCTGGCAATGGACGCCAGAAACGCCTGGAGAAGCTAATGTAACATGTAACACAACAGGAAAACATGTTGATCTACCAAGCCCAACAACTGATCCTGTTGGTGCTCCTAAGCTTGTAAACTTAACTTCAACAAATTATCCAGGAGAAGATGGATATGAGACACCAGGAAAGCAATTATGTGGGATATTTAACTATAGTGCCAACAATAATGCAATAAACATAACATTAAAGATACATATCCCACAAAATGCACCACCTAGAACATTAAGTGACACGTGGTTTGCATTTGCATCTCCAACAAGCTAAATTTTTTTATTTTTTAAAATGAAAAAAACCTTTTTTTTTAATATTTTAATTTTGAGCATATTACTTTCTACAACTGTTTCATCCTTTGCAGGAGTTAGTCCAGCAAAAATAAAAATTAACTTTGAACCAAATAAAGAGTTTAAAAAAACACTTACGGTATTTGGTTATGACAATCCCACATTAAACACAACCTGCAATGATATTGTTAAAGTTGAAAATATAACCAAAGTAGATGAAGGCCATAAAATAACAATCAAAATAAAGTTTAAAGATAAATTTGGCCAGCCTGGAAAAAACTATTGTGGCTTAACATTTACTGAAAAAGACATAAAATTAGCTCAGTCAACGTTTGGCACAAAAGCTTTAGTTAGTTCAAGACTAGACATTTCTGTGCCTTACCCTGGCTATTATGCTAAATTAACATTAACTGCGCCAAATATAAATAAAGATCAAACTCAATTATTTCATATTAAAGTTGAAAATTTAGGCGAGAATGTTCTACCTAATATTAAAGTAGATGTAAAAATATATGACATTAAAAACAATTTTGTTGACATAGTGTCTACTGATACAGTAACAATCCCTAAATTTGAGTTTAGAGAAACAGATTTAGCATGGCAAAGTAAAGGCAAAGAATCAGGCAAGTATAAAGCTGTTGCAACCTTATATTATGGCGGAGATGAACCTGCAACTGATGAGAAAAACTTTATTATCGGCAAAATCTATGTTGAATTTTTAAAAGCCACAGTCAATATGACACCGCACAAAATTAACCCTTTTAATATAGATGTTGCAAGCTGGTGGGGCAATGATCTAAAAAATGTTTATGCTGAAGTAAAAATTAAAAATTCATCAGGAGTTGATGCAGGAGAATTTAAAACCTTAAGCGTAGATTTGGCGCCGTGGCAAACAAAAACTTTAACAGGTTATTGGGATGCCACTAATTGGGGAGAAGGGAAATATAATGCGCAAATAAGGATTAAGTATGAAGATAATGAAACAGTCGTTAATGATTGGGAAGTTAATCTTGTCCAACCAAAAATAAATAAGAAAAAACCATTTTATTTATCACCAATATTTATATTAATCGTGGTAATATTCCTAATATTATTAGTTGACTTAATAT
>RFJO01000034.1 GCA_003694495.1 Candidatus Woesearchaeota archaeon | reverse complement strand
TTTTCAACAGTTTCACCATAATCAGTGTCACAGATGCCATTTACTACGCAAACCTCTTTAGGCTTACAATCACCTGGACAATTATATTCGTCTTCATTACTGTCACAGTAACCGTCGTTGTTACATGTTAATTCTTCAGTTTCACAAGGTTCGCAAACGCCGCCACAGTCTATACCATCTTCGCCGATATCGGTCACGCCGTTGTCGCAACAGTCCTGGCCAAAATCTTGTTCACATCTGCCGCCACAGTCAACACCTCTTTCATCGCCGTTTTGAATGCCGTCGTTACAGTTGCCGGAACTTGTAACCGCAAACCCAAATGCACCATATATGGCGGATGCAGTGTCAACAACGTTGCTGTTTATGCTACCGTCACTTTGTTGACGGCTTTTTATGTAACGCAACGCTTCTTGTATATCGGTTTCGTATGTTGTAGGGTCGTCGTTCCATGCTTTTACAGCTAGAGCTGTTGCAAGCACGTTGTTTTTGAAACTGCCGTCAGGAGATTGGATCTTTTTAAGCTGTGCAAGGTATGACGGGTCTTTTGAAATAAAGTACAATAATGCGTTGTGGGTTGGGTCATTTTCATCGTATGCTTCACGCAAGTACACAGATATGTCAAGGTCGCTGCCGACTTCGTTCAACACCCATGCAGCGTACATAGATGCTTCAGCGTTACACCTGTCACCAGCTGCACGGCCGAAACAACCGTTAGGGATGGTTAATGAAGTTGATGATTCGGATTTGGAATCTACAATGTAAAAAGTGTTTCCGGTTTTATAAACTAAAGTAATTGAATCCAATGTTTCAAGGCCACTGCAGTCAATGTTTAGTTCCAGATTAGGCTGGGATTTGATAAGGTTGGACCTTAATGCTGTGTTCAAGTTAAGAAAGTTATTGTTGCCGTAATCAGTAAACTTGCCTTGTTCAATTTTTAGAGTTTTTTCTTCAGTCTGGTCGTTAAGGTTGTAAGATATTTTACATTCACCTGTTGAATCGGTGATAACCTCTAACAACCATTCGCCGCTAGAGGTTGAACCAATCATGGACTTTTTAAAATAATCTTTTATTGCATCAATGTCGTGCTGGCTAAGGTATTTGGCGTACATGACAAGAGCTGTTTCTTTTGTCGAACAACTTTGCGCAGGCCAGCAGTTTTCTGCATTCATGTTAGAGTCTAGCCAAGATAAACTATTGTCTGCAGCGGAAGCCAAGTTTGCGTGTGCAAGAGCTAAAGCAGCCCAAGCGGTTGACCAAACGTCGCCAGAGTTGTATGAACCGTCACTGGTTGAAGTTTCTAACCAGTTGTACATAGATTGTTCAGAAAATGTTTCTACAGCTGTTGCTGCATCAGTTTCAGCAAGAACAAAACTTGATGCAATTAAACCGAGAATAAAAATTAGAGCTAAAATTGTTTTTTTTGCCATGATTTCCCCTCTTTTATAATAACAATATTAATTTACTTATATTTAAATAACTTTCTATTTAATTAATGCCTTAAGGGCCTTTACGGCTTTGTTTGGGAACTCAAACACGGGTATGTTATAGATCTCAAGGTAATGTTTCCCAGCCTTGGTAAACTTGCCGCCCATAAATAAAGCTATGATAGGCTTTTTAGGATACTTCTTTTTTAACTTAACAATAACTTTTGCGTTTTCTACAGGGTCAGTCATTGTCTGAAGAGTCTGGATCACTATGGCTGCGGAAATGTTTTTTTGGGACAACACGCAATCTAAAGCCGTTTTGTACCTAATAGACAACGCATCGCCTATAATGTCAAGCGGGTTCGACCTTGAATATGCAGGATGCATTTTGCCTGATGCATCTAATTTCTGCAAGGTGGATGGAGACAATTTTGCAAGGTTAATGCCTTCAGCTGAGCAGAGGTCAGCCGTAACCACACCGCAACCGCCGCCGTTTGTGATGATTGCAATGTTGTTTTTGATTTTCTTAAACTCTGATAAAAGCTTGGCATACAAAAACAAAGATTCAATGTCTTCAACTATGGTAATGCCAAGTTGCTTGAATGCGGCGTTGTAAACTTTGTAGCTTCCAGCTAATGTGCCGGTGTGCGTGGTGATGGCTTCTTTGCCGAAATCAGTTTTGCCGCCTTTCAAAATAACAATAGGCTTTTTACATTTTTTTACAGCCTGCATGAACTTTTTGCCGTTGTTTAACGCTTCTAAATAGATTGTAATAGATTTAGTGTCCTTGTCTTTTGCCAAGTATGAAATAAAATCGCTAACATCTTTGCTGGCGCTGTTGCCAACGCTTATTATCTTGCTGAACCCATAATTCTTTTCAATTGCCCAGTCTATTATTGAATCTGCCAACGCTCCTGACTGGGTTATGAACCCAATGTGGCCTTGAGGCGGAGTAGAGGGGGCGAAGCTTGCGTTTATATGCTTAGTGTTGATTATGCCAAGGCAGTTGGGGCCAATCAAAGGAATGTTGGCTTTTGTAACGTCTTTTAGAATTTGTTCTTGAAGCTTTCTGCCTTTTGGGCCGGTTTCACTGAACCCGGCAGAAATTACTATGATGCCTTTAACTTTCTTTTTTATGCAATCTTTTACAATGGAAGGTACAAAAGATGCAGGCACGGCTATTATTGCCAAGTCAATCCTGGATTTTATATTTAATATGGATGGGTAACATTTTAACCCTAGAATGCTTTTTGCGTTGGGGTTGACAAGGTAAGTTTTGCCCTTGAAAGGTATATTGTACTGAGTTTTGAAAACGCCGCCGTAGATAAGGTTTTTTATAATGCCGTGGCCCACAGACAACTCGTCACGGGATGCGCCGATCAGTGCTACAGTCCTGGGTTCAAATATTTGTTTCATACTACAATCCTCGCGTCAACAACGTAAGCGTTTTTTGAGTTGATTATTAAAGGGTTTAAGTCGAACGCTTTAATGTCTTCTTTCATTGCAAGCTTTGATGCGCTGATTATAATAGAGGTTAAAAGCTTAAGGTTAACTTTTTCAGTGTTCCTAAAACCGTATAATAGTTTGCTTAACTTAAGTTCGTTTAGCATACCATTAACATCTTTTTTTGTTATAGGAAGGATCCTTAAAGATACGTCTTTTAACAACTCAACAAAAATCCCGCCAATGCCGAGCATTAAAACTTTTCCAAACACCGGGTCAGTTTTCATTCCAATGATAACTTCAGTCCCGTAAACCATCGGCTGAACTATTACATCTTTGCAACGGGTTACTTTGGATATATGTTTATACGCATAAGACAATTGAGACTTGTTTTGTATGTTTACAAAAACAGCGCCAAAATCTGTCTTGTGTACAACTTTGGTTGATGCAGTCTTTAAAACTAATGGGAACTTTGGAGAGGATTTTAAGATTGATTCCAAGGACGAAAATTTTTTGGATTTTATGAATGGGATTTTGTATCTCTTCAACAACTTCCTGCTTGCGTTAATGTCTAGAACCTGCACCATCTTTTATAATAAATCACTAAACTTTATGTTTTTTAATCTTTTCGCCAACGAAACATTTATATATCATTATTGACTATTATAAAATAGTTACAAAAATGATGGGCGAATATCAATCTTTGGAAAAATTGAGTTGTTTGAATCCTTGGGAAAGAGAGTGGATTGAAAACGAAAGGAGAAAAGAAGTGCCAAGGGAACAGCCTATGATTGAAGATTATCCAATATTTGATGACCCAAGAGAAGATCAGCTTGACGATAAGAAAGAAGAGAGAGGTGTGGTGATTATAGAACTTCTACAATATAAATCTTTATAAGGCTTTAACAATTTTTTCTATGATAGAGGTGATATATATTGGAGAGGGTTCAATGCAAAGATTGCGGGTCGTGGCATAATTCTGGGGAGAATTGTCCGTATTGTCAAAACCAAAAACAGCAAACTTTGTTTAATTTCAGATAAAGTTCAGTATCTACGCAGGTAGCTGATTAATTCTTATTTTTAGCAAATGATAAGAAATATAATCCTCCTAATCTTCCATATAGGAAGAAAAGGAGGTAGATCAATAATGACTAAGAAGTTGAATCTAAATATAAACTCTTTGGTTTTTCTGTTGACTGATTTGATCTCCTGCGGAAAGAATTCTGTTTATAAAGTGGTTGATATTGCCTACCGCCTTATCCAGTCAGCTATAGAAAACCAAAGTTTAGAGGCAATGTACAAGTTGACAAAAT
>RFJO01000033.1 GCA_003694495.1 Candidatus Woesearchaeota archaeon | reverse complement strand
TCCTCTTTATCCATCTTCTCATCTTTCATCTCTTCCATGTCAAAATCAAGATTCTCCTCTTTATCCATCTTCTCATCTTTCATCTCTTCCATGTCAAAATCAAGATTCTCCTCTTTATCCATCTTCTCATCTTTCATCTTTTCCATGTCAAAATCAAGATTCTCCTCTTTATCTTCTGAAGCATCTCCATGCGTCAGGTCAGCAGTCTGCATACCTGTAGGCCCGTGAGAAAACAAAGACGACAAAAAGCTCAAAGGCCCTGCAGCTGCAAGACCAGATACGACTAAAATAAAAATCATTGTTCCAATAATTGGTGTCTTTTTCATAATATTCCAGTAAGTTTTATTCTATATAAATATTACCGATAAAATAATAAATAACTCAATCTTCATTATGTTTATGAAATACGAAAAAATTGTACCAGATTCTTCAATCATCATTGAAGGCAAACTTTCCGAACTTATCGAATCAAAAGAGATTCAGGTAAAAGAGATTTTAATCCACGACGCCTTAATTTCTGCTTTAGAACATTTCGCATACGATGAACGTTCAATTGGTTACCTTGGTTTGGACGAAATAAAAAAGTTAAGAGACCTGACAAAAGACAATCTTAAAATAAAAGGCAAGAAACCTTCATTTTTAGAGTTAAAGAACTTATCCTTATCCTACATTGACTCTCTAGTACGCCAAATGGCTTATGATGAAGATGCAACATTAATAACTTCAGAAAAAGTACAGGCAACTTCTGCATCATCCATGGGTATAAACGTTCACTTTATCGAACTTCCACAGAAAGGCAAACTCCTTTTAGAAAAATTCTTTGACAAGGAAACAATGAGCGTGCACTTGAAAGAAAACGTTATACCATACGGCAAAAAAGGCTTCCCTGGCAACTGGCGATTTCTTCCTTTAAGGAAAACCAAGATGCAACAAGAGGAGATAAAAGAACTGTCAAGAGACATCATTGAAAGCACGCGTTCAAGAAAAGACGCGTTCATTGAAGTTGAAAGGCCAGGCAGCACGATTGTCCAGGCCGGCAAATTTCGTATTGTCATCACAAGACCGCCTTTCAGCGACGGCTGGGAGATAACTGCTGTGCGTCCGGTAAAAAAGCTCAAGCTGGAAGATTACAATTTAAGTCCTAAGCTTATGGAACGTATTTCCAAGCACGCTGAAGGCATTTTAATCTCAGGTTCTCCAGGTGAAGGTAAAACCACTATAGCTTCTGCCATTGCTGAATATTATTCCCGGCAGGATAAAATTGTCAAAACCATTGAAGCCCCAAGGGACCTGGTGTTACCTGATTCTGTCACACAGTACGCCATTTCCCACGGCGACGCTCAAGAGATCCACGACATCCTGCTTTTGTCCAGGCCAGATTACACAGTTTTTGACGAAATGCGTAACACTGACGATTTCAAGCTGTTCACTGATTTAAGGTTGTCTGGCATTGGTTTGTTAGGCGTTGTACACGCAACCAATCCAATTGATGCAGTTCAAAGGTTTGTCGGCAGGATAGAGCTAGGCGTTATCCCGCAGGTAATCGACACTGTGCTTTTTATTAAAGGCGGCACGATTAACAAAGTTTTAAGCTTGCAAATGACAGTTAAGGTTCCGTACGGCATGGTTGAAGCTGACTTGGCCAGGCCTGTAACTGAAGTTAAAGACTTTGAAACCGGCCAGGTTGAATACGAGATTTACACTTACGGTGAAGAAACCGTTGTCGTTCCTGTTAAAGGCACAACATCTTCCACTCCCACCATGTCTTTAGCAAAACGCGCAATTGAGCGCGAACTTTCACGTTACTCTCCAAGCGTTGAAGCAAACGTGGTTTCAGAACACAAAGCTATCGTTTACGTTCCTGAAAAATACATTGCAAAAATCATTGGCGCTAAAGGCAAAAACATTGACAAGATTGAAAAAGATTTAGGCATAAGCATTGACATTGAACCTATACAAAGCAAAAGGAAAGAAGGCAAGTTGTTAAAATACGACATCAAAGAACGCGGCAACAACATTTATTTCATCACCAAACGTCCATCCACTGCAGTTGACACATTTATTGACGGCAACTACCTTTTCACATCCACTACATCAAAGAAAGGCGAAATCAAGCTTAACAAAAAAAGCAAACTTGGCCTTGAATTGATAAAAGCGCTCGACCTTAACAAGAACATCGAGATAAGAGAAAGTTACGTTTAACCAGAAAGTTTTATAAAGAACCACATTTCCTTTTTTAGTTCATGGGCCTGTGGCGCAGTCTGGATAGCGCGGCTGCCTCCTAAGCAGTAGGTCGCAGGTTCGAATCCTGCCAGGCCCGCTATATTTATATATAAGTTTTACTTTTATATTTTTGATATGTCATTACGCGATAAACTAAAAGTCATCGGGTTAAGCTCGCTTTTGATTGCAACTTCTTCCTTTGTATCACCTTCATGCAACGTTCAACCAAGTGAAGCCATTGTTCAAAGGTATAATGTTGAGGATTTAAACAAGTATAATTTTAACAAAGAAGTTTTAGAATCTAAGTTGCCTGTATTAGTAGACTTTTACACGCCTTGGTGTCATTATTGCAAAGAAGCTGAGCCGTATATAAAAAAGTTCGAGAAAGAATTCCGCGGCAAGATTAAGTTTTTTCGCTACAACTGTGATGAAGACCATAGCATCCCTGACAAATATAATGTTGAAGGTTACCCCACATTCATAATTTATTCTAAAGGCAAAGCTTCTGATAGAGTGATTGGTTTTGATATGGAACAGCTTAAGGCAATGTTATTAAAATATTCAAAAAGAAAATAATAAATATCAATAGTTGTTCTTAATCTTTTATGAAGAAAGTAATTTATTGGTGCGAGTTCCCGGAAAAGGTTGATTGGAAAACGCTTCAAAAGATTTTAGAAAAATTAGATTATCACATAACCATTTATGTACCGTGCAAAGACAAGCCCCAGTATATTTGGTGGAGACAGGAAATAAAAAAATTAGCTCCGAATGTTAAAGAAGTCAACGTCTGGCCGATTCTGGATAAGGAAGACGGTTACTGGTTTTCCGGGTTCACTGAAAAATATAACATTGACAAGTTAGATAATTTCAATGGGGACAAAATTAAGATAGACCTTGAGATGCCGTATAACGCTGAAGTATACTCATTCTGGCGAAGTTTGGTTTATGTTCTGAAACACTTATTCAAGAAAGGTCCAAACAGGATGTATTTATTGAACAAAATTTTCAAGCTAAACAAAGAAAGCGACATCTTAGTAAACGAGTTCCCTTTACCCAAATTCTTTCTAAAACGCTGGGGATGTTATGTAAAGCCTATAAAGGGTATTAAGAAAAACTTAATGTGTTACACGTCCATATTCCCAAGGTTTTATGTAAAATATTTCATCAAATCAAGATTAAAAGAGAACAAAAACTTAAGCATTTCATTAGGCCTGATTGGTCCAGGGATATTAAAAAAAGAGCCAACATACAAATCAATCAAATGTCTTAAGAAAGATTTAAGCATGGCATCATCGTTAGGCATAAAAAACATTGCGGTTTATTCTTTAGAATCAATCTTAGATAAAGAAAATCCTAATGACTGGTTCAAGCTTGTGCAAACATTTGAAGAAGCGTAACCACTTCCTCGCTTCCATTGGTTTTGATTTTTAAAACTTGAATTTTTCTAGACAATTTATCAACATTTTTCAACAACTCTTCAACATCTTTTTTTAGACTGTTCACGTTACTTCTAGTTAACGCAACATTTCTTAAAGAATACGCATTCAACACTTGCTCGACATGGTTATTGATTGGGTATATTAACATAGGCTTTTTCAGTGCAAGCGCTTCTGTCAAAGTTATCTCCCCGGCCAAGGTTACCACAGCTTTTGCAACCTTCATATATTTCATCACATCAGACTTATAATTATAATGCACAAAGTTTTCCATGTTACCAATTTTCTTCTTAGTGCCAAAAGCTATAAATTCTTCATCAGGGAAATATCTCGCAACATTCCTCAGCTTTTTTAACAACCTCAACCCATAGTTCGATCCGCCGACCATGACAACGATTGGTTTCTTTTTCAGCTTTAATTCTTTCATTAAAACTTTGTCGGATTTAAGCTTTTCCTCCCTCACTATTGGGTTTACATAATTATATACCATTGAATGTCTCTTTTTGCCCAATATTGTTGGTATTATTGTGTAATCACCCAAAGAATAATTTTTTTCAAGATACTTCGCTTGCAGTTTCATCACTGTGCTTACCTTATTTTTCTTTTCATATTCCTTATACAACACAGGGTCAAACCCAAACATCATAACGCATTTTTTGTTAACCAACTTCGCCAACATAGCACCTGTTGGTTCAAAGTCTGAAACAACTATATCCGGTTTAAACTTTTTCACAGCCTGCTTCAATCTTAACGCAAAAAACATCCAATATATTGGCAACAAAAAGTTTCTCAAAATAAACGGCATAAACTTAAATTTCATAGATTTTCCTGGCATGATATACCCTGCAATGTTTATTGTAGGATATTTGTCCTTAAAATAATGATAAGAATTTGCATAACCTGCCACAAGCACTTTTATTTTCGGGTTAATTTTTTTAAACTTTTTAATTATAGTCTCAACCCTGACTGAATCTCCCAATCCCACGCCCGTGACAACAAACAGTATTTTCATCTTACCTTATAAAACCTCTCTGCAAACTTACAATTGTTTTTATTGCCGTACTTCCTTGAACGGAAATACACAGGCAACCACAACGCGTACATGTACTGCCATTGGCTGCTAAACATTTTCATATATTGTATTTTCTTTTTATAATACTTTGTAATATCCTCATATACCATAGGCTTATTTTCATTCACAATGTTCCACACTTCATACTCATACACAGGCACCTTTAACTTCAACTTGTCGATAAGGTTTAACACAAAATTATTTACTGCCCTATGGTCAGGGTGTGGGTCCTTCTCTGTTGGTATATAGATCTTTTTAGGTTTATACTGACTTAATATTTTCTCAACTATTTTTCCGGCATTTGTTTCTTCGATATCTTCTTTTACTTTAGTATCTTTCATACCGAGAAAGATTGTTTCTTTTATACCTAAAAACTCTGAAGCCTTTTTTGTTTCTTTTGTTCTTTTGTTTATCACAACTTCTTCTCTAAAATGCGGGTGTGACGATTCCCCATAAGAAAACACAACCTTATAAACATCATACCCATTCTCGACTAGTTTAGATATGGTTCCCGCCATGCCGACAGCTTCATCATCACTATGCGCACAAAATATAAGAATATTTTTTGTCATAAGACTTTAATGGTTTCCAGTCTTATTAAATTTTTTGTCTATATGTTTCTTTACTCATCCAAGATAAGCCATTACAACTAAAACCTATTCTTTAACAACTCAACAAGTTTTTCTATAATTTTCTCTATTTTCTTAGAATTCTGTTTAACGTAATTTGCTTTGATATTAAATCC
>RFJO01000032.1 GCA_003694495.1 Candidatus Woesearchaeota archaeon | reverse complement strand
TTATGAACCTAATAGGTATACTTGATACGGAAAATAACAAAAACAGGATTGAATATGAAAATAATACGACAAAAGATGGTGTTATCGTAAAAGAGCTTAACCTGGATTTAGACAAATGTACCTTTAAAGACGTAATCGAGTACATGACATCTGACGTAGATGAAATGGAATCGCCTGTTGCTAACGAAGCCAAACAGTATGTTAACCAGCATAACGGGTACTCTACATTGTGCCAAATAAAAACATGCGATGAACAAGGCAACTATAGTAATAACAAACCATTGAATTTAGAGGATAAAGTTAAGCCTTATGTGACTAAAAGGAACATCGACGGCGAAGAGATTAACTGTATTGACATGACAGTTGACCAGATAACTGCTGTTGGGTATAAAGCATGGTAAACCCTTTTTTTCTTTATTCAAAAGAAAACGATTATGCATACTTAAATGGAACAATATACCCTTACGAAAATGGTAAGTTTAACCCAGGGTTTGATGTTGGTGTTTTTGATAAGATTTATCTATCTAAATTTAAAATAAGCGAAGCCTGCACAGAAAACCAAAAACTGGCAAGGTTTGTAATGGAAAATATAATCAAAAAACCTTTTACTATATCAATTGAAAATGAAAATCTTTTAAAATCGTGCATGCCATTTAATTTCTTAAATGATAAGGGAACATTCAAAAAAAAAAAAAAATCTATTTTGGGAAAGATTAAACTCTTTGGAGAAAAGTATTCATTTACACGGAACACACTAGACATGAAAGTTGTAGAACTGGATTATAATCTAAAACTAAACACTAAAATCGGCAAAACAACTGTTCTTGAAAATTATTATGATGCTGAAAAAAATTTAGGGTTTGAATTGAAAAATGATGATTTCTATGTTTATACCATAGTTGAACCTTACATATTGTATGATAAAAGTACACAAAAAAAGTATAAGTTTGATGAAGCAAAGGTTGGGTTAAAGCTTGAACTGGTTAACGATGAGGTTGAATATGGCAACCTTGTTGTGTTAAACGAATATTCACACCCAGCATTGCCCGATTTTGATAAGCCTATGCAAACAATTTGCCTTGGATGGTATGACCCTTCAACACTTAAGATTAATTTTAACCTTGAAAACCAAATTGTGTTGTTGTTAAAGAAAGGCAAGAAAGCTTTAACTGAAGAGTATATACTGCCAAACGTTGCGTGGCATAAACTAAGCGAAGAAAAATTTGAGAGGTTTGTGCAATGATGGATTATTCAAGAAACTGGATATTTGACCAGGAAAAACTAAGAAACGCTAGCTTGACAATAATCGGTGCTGGGGAAATAACCAACTATTTGCTACTTTATGCTGCAGGGCTTGGCATTGGGAAGTGTAGAGTTATCAGCGATGAACATGACGGGAAAGGGCTGCTTAACAAAAAAGATGGCTATAATGTGCTTAACTTAGAAGAAAAACTGAAAAGGATTAACAAAGACCTTAACGTTGAAGCTGTGCCGTTGAAAATTGAGCCGTACCTTGTAGATGATACAGATGTTCTTATTGACGCTACTAACGATGATCAAAGCAAAATCCTTGCAGAAAAGATATTTGATAACTCGAAAATAAAACTTTTTGCGTCGGCGTCTGCTGGCGAAAGTTACGCTACCGTGAAGTTTGCAACAGGTTATAGTTTTAAACAATACGAAAATGATACGCAAGGGAGTTTTCCAAGCGCAATCATCGCTGCAGTTATCATGGATGAAGTTAGGAAAGTTGTTTGCCCGGTTGAAAACGAAGAAAGGATTGAAGGCGTAGATTACGGGCTTTGCGTGCCACAAAGGTTTAAAGACAATTCTAGCCTGGGCAAGGTGTGGTTATACAAGCCTAATGTTTTAATTTGCGGCGCTGGGGGCATCGGAACTTATGTTGCATTAAACCTTGCATTAAACGGAGTAGGGTTTGACGTATTTGACGGCGATAAGATTGAAAGCCATAACCTGAACAGACAACTATTGTACTATGATAAAGTTGGGGAGTATAAGGTTAACGTGCTAAAACAACGGCTTGAAGAAATAAGTTGTTGCCAAATTAATGCTGTAAAAAAGTATATTGATGAAGATGTTATGCTGAGAAGGTACGATGTGGCAATATGTTGCGCTGATAACTGGGAAGCAAGGAAAGTGATGAACAATTATGCCGTGTGGAGAGGTGTGCCGTTGATTAACGCAGGTGTAACAGCTTACACTGCATACGCTGAAGCTTACATTCCAGGAGTGAACAGGTGCCTTGATTGCAGGTATGACCTGGATGAACTTAAATTGCTTAAACCGCAAAGCTGTGCTGAAGTGCAAGAAGCTAACATTGTGATGAATAATGCCTTAATCGGAAGCTTGGTTGCGGGGGAAGTTTTGTCAGGCAACTTAAGTTTTCTGGCTAACAAGTTTAGTTATAATTCTAAACTTGGCAAAAGAAGGTTTAGTTCTGTAAAAAACACTTATAGGAGGGTAAAATGCAAGTGTACAAAATAAGTGAAAAGTTTATGCAAGAGATAAACTTTATCAGCAAAACTGTGTCAGAAATTGTTGGGCAAGATGTTGAATGTTATGGGCTTATATTAAGCGATGGAGGCAACCATGGAAGGAGGTATTACTTGCCTAAACAGGAAGTTTACAATGCTAAAGCTATCGCGTTTGATCTGAATGAAAGTTTTAGGGATGTGTATGAAAATAATAGAAGGGTTATAGGCGTGTGGCATAGCCACGGGAGTTTGCCTGTGTTCCATTCTAGTTACGATGACAAGCATGTCGAGGAAAGTGTTAAGCATATAAAAAAAATCTTTGATGAAGAGTATAAGGATGAATGGCATTATGAAAACGGGGTTGTAACCGGTTGGAGGGGATGTTATGAAGTTGGAAGGAAGTTTAAAGATTGTATTGAAGATAAAGTGCTTAGCGTAGTCATAAACAACCATGAAGAGTATTATGCACAAGCGGACGGAGAAAGACTAATGCTGGAGTATATTAACGATAAAAGATGTTTTGATAAGGAAAAGATCGTGAAAGAAATCGGGAACAATGTTGTGTATAACGGTAAAATGCTAAAAGATTACGATAAATTTAAACATGTTTTGGCAAGGTATGATAAAAAAGCAAACTTGTTAAGGTCAAGGCTTGGGGGTGTTGCTAAACTTGAAAGGATTATAACCGGCAAATATGTATATAACGGAAAAAGGCAAGTTAAGTGGGAAGACAGAATGAAACATTTTAACGAAATGTATAAAGTGCTATGGAACGAAGAAAATATGCATAAACGGATTAATGTTATGCTGGATAAGCTTGAAACAAGTTATGTAAAACGAAAGCATCCAGAGAAATATGAAGAAGTTAAAAGAAAACTTAAAACCTTAAAGTATAGGAGCATGCATAAAGTTATAAGAAGAAAATGGCTTAAGAGACAACAGAAGAAGAAAGCTCAGCGTAGCCGTTAGGCAATAACCAGTCATCTTTTAATTTTTTACCTTCAAAGTTTATGGGCGTTAAAGTTACCACGTTGCCAACATCTGCCATGACAAACATCTCGTCCTGTTTTTCTTTATCGTACTTCCGGTTATATGTTGTCGAACCCATAAGCAAGGTGTTAACCCCTTTATATCTTGCTTTACGATAATAATGTGCATGGCCGGTTGTCAAAAGAGTTATGTTATACTTCTTGAACAAGTTAACTAATTTGTCCGATGGTTGTAAGCCTGAGGAACGGTGGCACCAGTAAGTTGTGCAAGGGGCTAGCAGCGGGTGGTGGCCGAACACAAAAGTGTGTTTTGCTTTGGCAGAGCTTAAATCGTTTTCAAGCCAGTTTAACTGGCCCTGGCTAATGTACTCTTTGTTTGTGTCCAATACAACAAAATGGTTATTGTTATAATCAAAAGAATAATATAACGGGAAATTGCTGTCTTTGTTGATTAACTGCTCAAGCTTGCTTTGAGAATTGGTTTTCCAAAAGTTTGTGTAAGAATCTTTTTGGTACTTATTATACGCATCATGGTTGCCTAATGCCGGCACTATGAAAATGTCGTTTGAAGTTAACTTGTCAAATACACCTGATTTGAAATTTGACCACATCTTGTCTATATCTTTGCCTGATTGGCCCGGGTCGGCGTCTGTCAAATCACCGGTAAGTACCACAAAGTCAGGGTCTTGAGAGATTATTTGTTCCAAGTTTTTCTTAAGCTTGCCGGGAACATAAGATGATTGGACATGCAAATCTGATGCTATGGCAAACTTAAAATCAGATGAAGGTTGACTATCTTGTTTCCTAGTTTGAACCGGCTCGACTTTTACTTTATATGTCAAAGGCACCTTTATTTTAGGAGTTATGTTATATTCGATATAGTTGTGTTGAGAATCTGTTGGTTTTGCTGTAATAATTTTTAATTCTTTTTTTGAAATAAGGTAAACGTTATTATCTTTAAAACTTATATCAAAATCATCAGCAGTTAAATAACACGGAGTGATCAAAATAACACCAGATATTTCGGTAAGGTTAGAAGAAGATAAGTAAAACCCTAAATTTTGTTTAAATTTGTTAATAAAATCTTTGTCATTAACATCCAAACCATCCACAGATATCCTTGCAACTTCATCTAAATAAAATAATACTTTTTCTCCAACGCCGTAATGATAGTATAAATATTCGTAAAATGGGTACAATTCATACTGTCCAGAATATTTATCATGCAAGGGTTTTGAGCCATACATAGAAAACAGCAAGATTGCTGCAACAAAAGCTAGAGAACTAAACAGCAATATTATTGTGGCTTTCTTTTTAACTTTCATTTGTTATAGTCCACCTCAACTATTAATTTATCTTTTGAGCCTTTAATCGGAAAAATGAACTTTTCTGATGGTGTGTCAACAGTTTGCCTTATAAACCTAAAATTGTTAGTTTCCGCAGTAAGCACATCACCAGCAGCATTTTCTTTTAATAAAACACGCCCCATTTTTCCATTTTCTTGATAGTTGTTGGCTGCGCCACACTCAAACAATTTATCATTGCCTTTTTTTACAGTCATGTGCCATAAAGAATATTTGCTAAATAATAAAGTTTCAAATTTTGAAAATAATGTGGGGTTACAATAATAGTGATAAACAGAATTGCCTTGTATAAGGTACTTTTCATTTTTGTCTAAATTATAGAATAAATCTATGACTCTTTGATTATTATCTAAAGACATTTGGAAAAAGTTTAATGTTGGTATAACGTTAAACATCTCGGCTCTAATTTCATTGTCAGTATTATTATATGGGCCTATTTTCGACATTAAAATAAAACCTATTATAATTACTATGATTGCGGGGATTAGGTCAGACAAAAAATCTTCTGCTTGAGCTTTTTTAGCTAAAACCAACAATCATCACCCCTTCAATTGTTTGAGATTTGTCTTTGATAAAAACTGGATTTATTTCATACATTTCATAATACCTTGAGACTTGGCCAATTCTAAAAATGTTACTTTGGTTTAAGAGATTTTGCCAGTTTTCATTAATGTCACCAACCTTGCCCTTGTACAACCATACGCCAAACCCATCTTTATAAAAAAGTGCACATTTGCCGTTCTGTAATGTTTCGTTATTAAACTTAGATAAATCAATTGTTCCAGGATAAACCCTGCCAGAATAATCATCACTGTAAGCAAAACAATTGGCTGAGTAAAGAAAACTTTTTGTTAATGTACTTAAATGTTCTTTATTTAATTTTTTAATTAAGCCTTCATTTGATTTGAAAAAAAAGCCGTATAAAGATACAAATAAAAATGTTAAAACAAACACTACCACTATCAAATATACAGCTTTCCTTGCAAAATCATATTGCGCTTTCTTATTCATTTTTTGTTGCCTTAATCTCACCTAGTGCTGAATCTTTTTTAAAAGTAATAATTGACTGCTTTTTTGTTAAAGTGGTAATGCCAATATCTTTTGATATGTCAACCTTTTCTGTATCAACTTTAATATTATATGTTTCAGGATATGTATAGGTTACAAAAACTTTTGAAGGGGAAGAATAAATTGAGTTTACCAACATCTCCATATCTGATTTAAGATAAATCATATTTGTTTTGTTTGGACC
>RFJO01000003.1 GCA_003694495.1 Candidatus Woesearchaeota archaeon | reverse complement strand
GGAATACCCGCAGCCATGTCAGGATATCTAGTAATTAAATATTCAGGATTTAAGTCTCTAAGTTTCCACCAATTCTTAATCTCTTCTCTCATTATAGAACATAATAAGCATTATCTTTTAAATAATTATCCATTTGGGTGTACAGAACAACTACTGGTAAAACTTAAGAATTCATATTTAGAAAGGAATGCGCGAGCCGGGACTCGAACCCGGGTCTCAGCGTTGGCAACGCCGAATTATAACCACTAAACTACTCGCGCTTAAGTTTAAAAAAGAAATATTACAATAGTTTATATATTTTTTGGATTATTTTTAAATTTATAGAGTCCTGATATTTTTCAAGATCATGAACAAAAAGCTTTTAAATAAAAAAGCTCACTTAATTGTTATAAAAGGAGGTGTTAATCTAATGGTTGCAAAAAAGAAATCAAAGCCAAAAGTTAGGGCTGCTAAAAATTCTTATTCAGACATAACTGATGGTTTAAAGTACCCATGGAACAACGCAGCAAGGCTTTGGAACATTTTATGGGGTTTGATCCCTATTCTTGGTTGGCTTGCATTGATGGGCTATGTACAAAAGATTGTTCAGACCTTAGTTAAAGGCGACAAATCAGGTTTGCCTGAGTTTGGCGAATTTTGGGAAAACACAAAAAACGGATTTTGGGTTTTTGTTAAGCTGATACCCTTATTCATAGTTTTAAGTGTTATTAGCTGGATACCATATCTAGGCAAATTAGCTTACTGGTTCCTTGCAATATTCTTCGTGCCATACATCTTGATAAGGTTTTTGGACACTGGAGAATTCAGGGACACTTTCAACTACCAGATTGTTATTGACGACGTTTTTGGTGACATAAGCAACTACCTGGTAGCTCTGCTAAAGACAATTGTTTACAGTATAGTTTACTGGCTATTGTCGTTTGTCTTGGTAGGCATTCCATGTTTATACTTTGGGAACTACTACTTTTTGGCAGAGTTCTACAGAAACAAAAATTAAATTTTTTTTATTTTAATTCATTTTTTTTCGGCCACTTATACTCTTTACCGTCAATAAACATTCTTGGATTTTTTATAACTTGGTCAAGGTGCACAATACTTCTCACAGGCCCGCCAAACCAATAATTGCTTCCCAGTGCAACATGCACAGTAGCATAAGACTTTTCATCGACCACCATCGCTCCGATTATTGAAGCATTAACATTCATCCCAATCCCCAGCTCACCAATCTTGGTCACGTTCATTGGAAACTTAGCTTTTTTCATTGCTTTCTTTAGCGTCCAGTTAAGGTACCTGGCTTCCACGCCGCCTTGTATTTTAACCACCGACCCGTTTTTCACCACCATCTTTATAGGCTTTTTCACCAGGGCTGTACCTTCACTATACCTTGCGCTTCCGTCAACATAGATCACTCCATTAACACCTTTGAGGTTAGGTGCAAGATAAACTTCCCCTGCAGGCAAATTTCCGCCATTAAAACTTTGCCTATAATCCCCATCAATTGATATGGCTTTTTGCTTTTTTATGTCAAACACCACATCCGTGCCAGTCTTAGTTACTATCCTTACTTCCCTTGCCATATCAAGCAATTTTTTTAGTTCATTTTGTTTTCTTTTAAGTTTATCATAATCAATATCATATGCCTTTATCAATTTAGGCAACTTGCTAGTTTTTATGCTTGCCAGGCCTGAAGTTGACACAAACCTTGCATTTTTATACTTCATATACCTTCTAAAACTCCTGCCCAACAGCTTAAACCCGCCCAATTTGTTTGACACATTTACTACCACCACGCTTCCCTTCTTCTTCAGATCTTTTAACGCTTGTATAACTTCCATGTCAGCATCATCTGAAGCACTTTTCATCTGCTGCATAACCACCTTCGGCTTAATCCCATAACTTAACATTGCCAGATAGTACGCAGTTGTAATTATAGGAGAAACTCTTCTTTTAAAACACCCGTAATCGCCAATGATAAGCACCTCCTCATTTTTGAGGTTAAGCGACGATTTTACCACTTTTTTAAAGACCTTCACATACAACTTTGCATATTTTAGAAGACGCTTTTTAGCCATCCAATTCAACAGCTTTTCAGAATGCATTTTTATTTATAAACAACATTTTCTTATATACTTTTTGCCATTTTTGAACCTACTAATAGGTAACAAAAAGGTTTATATACTATAATTGTGCTATATTATATATGGCATCAAAAAAACTTTCTTTGGAAGATGTATGCATGTATTTGCCTGACGAATTGGTTGAAAGGCACAATTTAGAAGATTTGCCTGAAGGCGTTGCTATAGCCAAGGCAATGTTTTTGCTTGAAGCCAGACAAAAGGCAGGTTACAATGAGATTGGTTATCATACTACCAGTTTAGCGTACGCTCCAGGCGATAACATTAAGCCGGAATTAAGTCAAGGATCTTATAGGGGCAAAATATTTTTTTCAAACAAACTAGAACAAGCATTCACTGACGACAATCCTACGCATTGTTATAAGGTTTTGGTTCAGGGCTCTCATCCAGACCCTGAAGACTTAACTGGCAGGGATTGGAGATACACTTTAAGTCCAGTAAAAGTTTTGGAAGAGGTTCCAATGGAAGAAGTTTACCGGGCAAAAAAACAATAGTTTTATTAAAATTCTTTTTTTCTTTTATGTTATGGAAGTTAAATGGAAACCAAAATTCATTGAACGTTATTCAAAATTAACAGACATTGACAGATTTCTTGAATACTCTTTAAAACCGTTACCGAAAACAATCCGTGTGAACACGTTAAAAACAACTATAAAAGAAGTACAGTCAAGGATGCCATTAACCGCTATCCCATGGTGCAAGGAAGGTTTCATAACTCAAGGCTACACGATTGGCAACACAAAAGAACACTTTCTAGGCTACATTTATCTTCAGGGCGCAGCGTCAATGATCCCGCCGGTAGTCTTAAACCCCAAACCTAAAGATATGGTGTTAGACATGTGCGCATCACCCGGCTCGAAAACATCTCAGATGGCTGCCATGATGAAAAACCGCGGCATTATTGTTGCCAACGATTTAACCATAGACCGCATGCAACCGTTAACTTTCAACCTTCAGCGTTTAGGCGTTCGCAACACTGTCATAACAAGGATGGACGGTAGATGGTTTAAGGATAAACAATTTGACAAGATTTTGCTTGACGCGCCTTGCTCAGGCATAGGCACCATACGAAAATCACTGAAAACAATCAAAATGTGGAACCCTGGTTACGCCAAAATGATGTCCGGGTTGCAAAAAAGGTTATTTGACTCCGCGTTAAATGTGTTAAAAGATTCCGGCACATTGGTTTACTCAACTTGCACTTTAGAGCCTGAAGAGAACGAAGGCGTGGTTGACGCTATGTTAAGCAAGCATGAAAACTTAAAGTTGAAAAAGATCTCTTTAGACATAAAAAGAAGCGACCCTGTCCTTGAATGGGAAGGGAAAGAATATGATAGTGAAATAAAAAAATGTTTACGCATCTGGCCTCAGGATAACGACACTGAAGGCTTTTTTGTTGCCAAGTTTGAAAAGGTTTAATACTTTAACGGGTGCACGCCTATATCTAAATACTCTTCATAATACTGCCTGCACTTGTTGCATATTTGCAAATGATGTTCCACGGTTTCATACTCTTTGTCATCTATTTTCGTTAACCCAGCTCTTGCACACGAATAGTTTTCAAGCCTTTCATAATCATAGCCTGCTTTGCAGTTGTACTTTATCAACGAAATTAAGTTTGTCATTTTTAAAAAAATAAAAAATTAAAGTTTATTAGCTTTTTCAATTTCATCTTTTGAAAACTTTTCGCCTTGCATTTGTGATATTACCACAAACACCAACACCACAAGCAACAAAGCTCCCAAAATTGTCAGCCACGGCAACTTAGTTTTTTCTTTTTGAACATTAACATTTAATGTCCTGTCCAGTATCACTATACCATTTTCTTTCAATTTTAGGTTAAACGAATGACTGCCTTCACTTTTAGGTATAAGTTCAAAATTCAACTCTCCTGTTTGCTTGCTGTCCAGGCTTAAAACATTACTGGCAAGATTAAGCTCAGCCCATTCCACGTTGCTTATTTCTAAGACGTAAGTGTTATCCTCATCATCCAGGTTAGCAACCATAACTTTATAATTTTGTTTAGTATCAAGTTTTAGATCCTTTTCAGCCACTACAGACACTATAGCTTTGCTTTGATCTTTGTTACTTGTTTTACCCTGCACATTTACAAGCTTAGTTTCATGCACTACACTATGCCCATTATTATACACAACTTTCACATTCATTTCATATGTGGCTGTGCTTGTATCTCTTGGTATGTTTAGAACCAATGTGTTAGCGGTTTGCGAATTATCCTCAGCATTCCTCGGATACAATTTGTCTACATAAGTTCTCGCGCTCACGCCAAGCTCTGGCATTGAAACCTCTACCATAATATCATCTTCAGTTTTATAACCCACATTTTCCAGCCTGACTTTAGCATAAAGTCTTCCGCCTGCGTTAATCTCGCTCGGCATAATTATAACATCTTGCACATTTATATCATGCCTTGCCTCTTCAACAAACAAGTCAAAAGTTCTTTCAACGACATTAACAGCATCAAACACTTCTACATGCAATTTATACAAATTGCTCACAGTGCTCAAATCCTCAGGCAGTTGCAAGTTTAAGGACTTCACATACGTCACTCCGTTCCTCACTCTAAACATTGGCGTTTCTTCCTGCACAACACCATACTCATACCCTCCAAGCCAGGCTTTTACCTTAACATCCTTTGCTATGCCGGTAAGCCCTTTTATGGCAACTTTCACGTCAAGCACTTCACCAGGTTGCACGGCAAGGCTGCCCACAGGCGCTTCACCATTCACCTTTAATGAAGTCATTGCATAATCACTTGCGCTAGCGTTCGCTGCAGTTAAAGCAAAAAGCAACATTAATACTCCAAAAATCTTAAACAGTTTCATTTTTACCTCCATAGATTATTCCATACATCTTTAAACCATATTACAACCCTATCAAGCCACGACAGTTTTACTGCCTTATGCTCTTCAGGGAAATAAAACACGTCAATATCAAAATTATTGGTTATGTTAGTTTGATAATAATCAATCATTCCGTTTTTATCCCACAATTGTATAACCAAAGTTTTAGCATTATTCTTTTTTATTGTCTTAAAAAAGTAATCGCTTGAACCTTTTTGTAATTTTTTAATAACCGAATATTCCACGTCACCAACAACAATTTTTATTTCTAAGTTTTCTTCCTTATCGCCATTATTTACAACTACTCCATAAACATCAATAGTGTCGTCCTTGACATCATATTGAAAATTTTCAAGATACACTTCTTCCAATGATTTGCTTTTATGTCGTAACACACTTTCCTCATTAATTTCATCATCTTCAGGGCTCTCACAACCAGGGTCAGTTGTATCGGAACACTGGTTATTATCTTCATTACTTTCATCATCGTCCTCAGGATTCTCGCATCCGGGATCATCCATGTCAACCAGCCCGTCATTATCATTGTCTATATTATCAGAACATTGGCTATTCTCCTCATTACTTTCATCATCGTCCTCAGGATTCTCGCATCCGGGATCATCCATGTCAACCAGCCCGTCATTATCATTATCTACGCCATCGGAACACTGGTTATTATTTTCATCAGGTATAAAAAAGAACTGAAAGTTTGGCAATTTAAAGAAAGGAATATAAAACCTATTTTTCTCATCATTATCATCAGGACTCTCACACCCAGGATCATCCATGTCAACCAGCCCGTCATTATCATTATCTATATTATCAGCACACTGTGGTTTCACAACCCAAAAATTCTTTCTATAATCAAAAAAAGGTACTAAATTCAACTCACTTTTCACGGTAACGCTATCACTTCCTAGAAAGATTTCAGGCGTATAACTTGAAGAAGGCCTAAACACTTTACATGTATAAGTTTCTCCTTCTTCAGTTTTTTCAGAAAGCAAAGTTAAAGACTTTCCCTCTCCTGCTATAATTAGATTATCATTATTATACCAATAAAAATCAAATACTGCATTAGAG
>RFJO01000031.1 GCA_003694495.1 Candidatus Woesearchaeota archaeon | reverse complement strand
TAATGGAAATATAGCTATTGTACACAACGGCATAATTGAAAATTATAATGAATTAAAATCAATGTTAAAAGATCATAAATTTAATTCTGAAACAGATTCAGAAATCATAGCTCACCTTATAGAACATTACAATAAGAATTACTCATACATTGAATCTGTAAAAAAAGCTTTAAATAAAATTAAAGGAAGTTATGCATTACTTATATTAAACAACCATAATAATATTTTAATAGCTGCAAAAAAGTCAAGCTCTTTAGTTTTAGGTTTTGACAATAATGATATATTTGCCGCTTCAGACGTAAATGCTTTCATCAGTAATACCAACAAAGCTTATTTCATGGAAGATGGAGAAATTGCAGTAATAGACAAAGGTGTAAAATTATTTGATAATAGAGGTAAAGAAAAAAAAATAGAAATAAAAACTGTATCAGTAAAAGACAAAAACATTTCTAAACAAGGGTTTGCTCATTTTATGTTAAAAGAAATCTTTGAACAAAAGTATTGTTTAAACAAGACATTAAAACAAAATAAAGAAGAGGTTCTAAAAGTTAGCAAGTTAATAAATGGTTATAAAAATATTATCCTCACTGGTTGTGGAACTGCGTACCATGCCTGTTTAACATCATCTTACATTTTTTCAAAAGTTAGAAAAAAACACGTTTCCACGATTCAAGCATCAGAGATTATAAACTTTAAAGATATATTAAACAAAGATACATTAATAATAGCAATCTCTCAAAGCGGTGAAACTGCAGACTTGTTAGATGCAATCAAAATTGGCAAAGAAAAAAAATGTAAAGT
Organism: Candidatus Woesearchaeota archaeon; assembly: GCA_003694495.1. Classification (GTDB taxonomy): domain Archaea; phylum Nanobdellota; class Nanobdellia; order SCGC-AAA011-G17; family GW2011-AR17; genus J104. The sequence goes on along the minus strand of RFJO01000031.1, from coordinate 1,707 downwards.
TTTATCTATTGTTAATGTAGAAGAATCAACTTTGGCAAGGCTTAGTGATAAATCCTTATTCATCAACGTTGGTCCTGAAATAGCCGTTGCGTCAACAAAAGCCTTCACTGGCCAGGTTGTTTTGCTTATGTTGCTTGCGTACAGTTCTATAAATAAATATTATGAAGGCGTTAAAATATTAAATTCTATCATAAAAAAAATTAATTTGATTATTAACAAAGACTTATTAAATAGAGTAGAACAAATTTCAAAAAAAATAAAGCAACAAAATTTATTCGTTTTAGGAAAAAACCTTAATTACCCTATAGCTCTAGAATCATCATTAAAAATAAAAGAAGTAAGTTACATTCATGCAGAAGGTTTTGCAGGTTCAGAATTAAAACACGGCACATTGGCTTTAATTGATAAAGGCACACCTTGCATTGTTTTATGCTCAAAAGATGACAATGATATTATTAACAACGCTGCTGAAGTTAAAGCCCGCGGTGGTACAATCATTGCTATTTCACCTTTCAACCACAATATTTTTGATTATTTCATCCAAGTACCTGAATCAGATTTTCAAGCTTTAATAAATTTAATTCCAGCACAGTTGTTAGCTTACTATTTAAGTATAAATAGAAATCTAAACCCAGACAAACCTAAAAATTTAGCAAAGAGTGTTACAGTAAAATGAAAAAAGTTACAGTCATCGGAGGCGGCACTGGCACTTATACTATTTTAAGAGGTTTAAAAAATTATAATATTGACATAACAGCTATAGTAAGCATGTCTGACAATGGCGGAAGCACAGGCATATTAAGGGACGAGTTTGGCATATTACCTCCAGGAGATATAAGGAAATGCATTGTTGCTTTATCTGAATCAAGTGAAATTATGAAAAAATTGTTTGAATATCGTTTTAACAAAGGGTTTATTAATGGACATAGTTTAGGCAACCTATTGCTAACAGCCTTGGAAGACATTACAGGCAGTTACGATAACGCAATAAAATACGCTTCTAAGATACTAAACATAAAAGGCAATGTTATACCAGTAACATTGTCAAATTGCCAATTACACGCTATCTTAGAAAACGGTCAAGTTATAAAGGGTGAAACTAACATTGACATACCCAAACATAACGCCAATATTAAAATAAAAAATGTTTACCTCAACCCAGAGTCAGAAGCCAATCCTGAAGCTATAAAAAAAATAAAAGAATCTGACTTAATCATAATAGGTCCTGGTGATTTATATACTAGCATTATTCCAAACTTATTAGTGAAAGGAATTACAGAAGCAATAAAAGAATCCAAGGCAAAAAAAGTTTACGTTTGCAACATCATGACAAAGTATGGAGAAACAAACAATTTCAAGTTATCTGATTTTATAGAAACTATTGAACAATATCTTGGTAAAAATGTAATTGATTATGTTCTAGCAAACAACGGCAAATTAGATAAAAATATTTTAAAAATGTATGAGCAAGAAAAATCTTTTCCGGTAGATATAAACAAATCATCTAACAAAATCATTTTAAAAGATTTAGTGTCAAGAAATAACCTTGCACGTCATGACCCTGAAAAAACTGCAAAAGCTATTTTAAGTGAACCATTTATTTAATCCTTCTTGCTTTTCTGGTTCTACGCCAAATACAGAATCAATTCTTGATTTTAATAGGTCTAACGTTTGTTGCAAGTATGCAGGCAAATTATATTTTTTTGC
>RFJO01000030.1 GCA_003694495.1 Candidatus Woesearchaeota archaeon | reverse complement strand
ATTTTTACCTGACTAGCATCGTGCTAAAATAAAAAAACCCTATGCCTATAATTTTAGTTATGTAAACTGGTTCTTTTAAGAAAAATATACCGAATATGATAGGCAATATTATTTGGAAAGAAAAATATATGTTTGTTTTTGTAGTAGATATTTTAGTAAGTGCCCTATAAATAAGTATGTAAGCAATTGCTGTGCAAACTATTCCTATAAAAAGTGTAAGAAAAATCAACGAATAAGTTATATTTTGTTTTTTTATTATCACAAACGGTAGAAGCAAAATTGCTGCAATAAGATTTTGATAGAAAAGCATAACGAACACGTTTGTATTGTTGGTAAGCTTTTTCCCTGTTACTAGCACTAAGCTCATAGCCAACCCGGCCACTGCCCCAAAGATGTAGCCAGTGATTGACATGTTTGCATTAATATCATTTACAAAAAGCAATATTAACCCCGCCATTGCCATAACACCGCCAACAAGAAGTTTAAAGTTAAATTTTTCTTTAAATAAGAAATAAGATATTAAAGAGGTATAGAAGATAGAGCAATAGAGTAATATTGTTGCAACTGAAACGTTTGTTTTCATTACACTGTAAAAGTACGCCACTATTGTAATCGCATGGAACAGGCCAAAAGCAAAAACCAACAGGACATTTTGTTTTTGCACCAACAATTTTTGTTTTTTTCTAAGTTTTATATAAAACAATATTGCAACAGCTGCAAAGAGCACCCTAAAAAAACTCAGATCAAACAAAGCTATTGGGTATATTTTTATTATTATGGGCACCATTGCAACAAGCAACACTCCCAACATTAGCTCATAAACAGGTTTATACTCCATTTTTTTCTTTACCTATTGCATATATTTCTTCACCAATTAAAACCATGTCATTCCACGCAATCTGCATCAGAACGCCTTCAGATTCAGCCAGGACATCTATTTCTTGAAATGTTTCTATATCGTAAATTGAACCGACTTTATCTCCTTTCTTGACGTAATCAAACGGCTTTTTCAATGGGATAAACAAACCATTTGTTGTTGTGGTAAATACTGTCCTTTCAAACATCCTCAAATCATTTTCGATCTTATGATTTTTTAACAAACCCAACTCTCCGCACACATTTATTAATCCCTTAACACAATCTTCTATTTCATCTTGAGAAATGTTCCTTTGATTAATTTCGACTGCAAAGTTTGTTATTTTTCTTTTATTCAGCTCTGCACCCAAAGATCGGCCAAACTTGTACTCATTTTCATTGACAGAATTTATCAACCATACCTGTTTTGGATTGGACGCTTTTATCATGCTCATGGTTTTTTCGTCTGTAGTATTAACTGCAATAGCCATTAATGGTGTTTGCATATGGTATGAATGCAAGTCAATAACAAGTGCTGAATCATCAAGTTCAGCCAATAACGCTTCAGCTACACGTTGGCTTATGCTACCTTGGTTATCTCCTGGAAAAATCCTGTTCAGATCAACAAAGTCGATAACATTGAACCTTTTATTATATATTTTTGCAAGAGGGTTTGCGTCACTAAAAATCTTAATCTTTCCATTGATTTCCTGTTTTTGTATCTCTTCTATAAACCTTTTCAACACAAGCAAAGGTTTAGTTTCGTCTCCGTGTACGCCAGCAACAATTGATAAAACAGGTTTGCCTTCACCAAACTCAATTATTGGCAATCCCACCTCAACTGTGCCGATTTTTGATATTTTTTTTCTTCTTATCATTTTAGGTTTGCGAGTTTATTATATCAAATAAATTTTTCGCTTTAGGTATAAGTCTCATTTGGGTCATGTCTATTGACTCAGGTTTAAGCTCTAGACCCATGTGCACAAACTGTTCTCTTACAACTTTTTCATCATGCACAACTTCAAATCTTGGAGACACTCCATAGACCTTAAACCCTAAGTTATAGAACGTTTTCTGCATAGCTGGCTGGTCGCCTCTTGCATATGCTTCAACAAAACCCATGTTATCTTCAACAGCCGCATCTACAAGGTGTTTGCACATATTGTAAGCCAACGAATTCCCTCTATATCTTTTATCTACGCACACCCTTTCAATTTCTGCCAATCCTACAGGTTTTATCTTAGCTAAAGCAGCCACTCCTGCCACATCTCCATCAAACTCTGCCACCACCCAATCTTCATCAGCATTGTCCAGTCTGTTTTCTATATATGTCTTATCGTTAAGCAACCCCCTTTGCACCATTATGTGCTCAGAAAAACTTTCACCATATAACTGCGCAATTTTTTGTGCATCTCCTTTTATTGCTTTTCTTACATTAACTTTTTTTTCAATCAAACTTTTTGGATAAACTACGTACATTTTATCATCTCCATAAATTTTTAGAGAGATAAACTTACACTAAAGATTTAACCTTAATTCTTATAATCTCTATAGAAGTACATAACTGCCCCTGCGAGGACTCGAACCCCGGTTTCAGCCTCCGCAGGGCTGCGTACTATCCACTGTACTACAGGGGCATAATTCAGTAAAAGAAATCAAAACATTTATAAAGATTTGCTATTTTCACTAGAAAAGAGGTTACAAAATGGTTGAAAAACAAAAATGCATATCATGTAACAAAGATATTGTTAATGATCCAGAATCAACTCAATTCAAATGCCCCAACTGCGGCTCTTTTGTAATTGTCAGGTGCGGGCATTGCAGAAAGATTGCAGCAAGGTACACCTGCAAAAAATGCGGGTTTACAGGACCAAACTAAAATGGCAGAAGCAATAATCACGTTCAAACTTATGATGGAAAGCCCTGATACAGACATTGAAGCTGTAAAAGCTAAAGCTAAAGATGTTCTTACAAAGTTAGGCGCTGAAGTCGGCAAAGAAGAAATTGAGCCTGTTGCTTTTGGATTAAAAGCATTAAAACTTGTTGTTGTGGCTAACGAAGACCTTGGCACTGACGAGATGGAAACCAAGTTAAACGAGCTTGAGCATGTTTCCTCAGCTGAAGTTGTTGATTACAGGCGTGCATTAGGATAAATTTTATATATTTAATTTTAATTCTATCATTAATGCTAGAAGATTTATTAACCAACCCTGAAAAATTTAGAGCGGCTAAAGATTATAGGGCTACGTATAAAGTATTCCCTGTCGAGTATAAAGGCAAAAATTATATCGTTAAAAAAACCTCTCTAAAATCGTTCATTGCCAATCATTATTATACTCTATTGGACAAAACATTTTTTGATACAAGAGTTTATTGCTCATCAGCAAAACATTTAGCTGAAGAAGCTAACAAATTAAACATTCTTAACGGCCATTTCGCGCCGAGGCTTATAGCATACAAGAAGGGGTTGCTGATAAAAGAATACATTTATGGTGCAAGTTTTAGGCAGATGAACATAGGTTCTCAAAGAAACGCTTTAGAATCTATTATCCAGACAGTGCAAGAGATCCATTCTCGTTCAGTCACCATCGGCGATGCACATGTAAAAAACTATATCCATCCTTACAAATGGATAGACTTTGACGGTAAATTTAAGTCTTTAGGCTCAGAAGACGATAAAGCTCTTGACTTGCTAAAATTAATTTATTCAACCTACATCACTGCCAACACTAAAGACTTCAGGAAACGTGAAGCTTTAACTTACCTAATGGCGTACGATATTAAACGTTATTATAAGAACAAAAAAGTTCTTTTCACTTTAGGTTACATGCTCGAACCTGCAAAACCCTTATGGAAACTTTGGCTTAACACAAGGATTCCGCGAGACGGTTTAATGTTGAAAGAATTAAGAAAAATGTTCAGATGAACTTTTTTATAACATTATTATATTTTTCATTCAACCCATTCAACCTAAATATTACAACTTCATTTACATTATTGTTTTTGCATATTTCAAGGTCTCGTTTTAAAAGTTTTAAGCTTAACAACGGTTCATCTCCTTTAACTCCTTTCGCAATAGTACCCAGCCCAACCATAAACTTATCACCATACATTTCAACACCCTTTTTTACTTCTTTTTTTATAAAGTGCTCACCAAAATCGTGCATGGACGAGTAAACCATTTTTATGACTTTATTGTTAAATTTTGTAGGCTTAAACATCAACCCCAAAAATTCAAGAAACTTTTCAGCAATGCCTTTTTCGGGAAAATACTCTGCCGTATAAATTGTTTTTTCATGTTGTTTAAAATAGTCATATATCAGTTTTTTATTTTTAAAGAAAGAACAAAGGTTCGTAACAACAAGTCTTCTTTTTTTAGGGATTTCTGCATCCCACATGAACTGCATATTTTCACATTCGTTCATTACCCTTAACAGTACCTTCCTGTCTGTGAAAGGGCTAAGCCAATAACTTTCTTTCACAATGGGCCAATAAATTATCTGTTTCACATATTTTGAAGAAAACAGTTTTTTCTTTTCATTAAACTCTTTTATTGATGGAGCTGCAAGGTAAACCTTTGTAGGATAATTTATAAGCTTTAATTTTTCAGCAGACTTTTTGTTTGGAAACTCTTCAAAAAAACTTACTTTCATCTCACTACTTCATAATAACTTTTATTCTTTTTAAAACTATTCTTTATCCAGAAAAGTATCCATTTTAGGTAACCGCTTTTCTCAAACCTTCTCATAGAGTTAACCACGTAAGCATCCACCACTCCAAACTTGCCATGCTTTTTTGCAGTTCTTAAAAACTTTCCATCTTCACCAAATGCCAGGCTTTCATCAAACCCGTTAACCTTTTCATAGATTTCTTTTTTACAGAATATTAAACCAGAAGACCACCCAATCCTTTGGAACGGTTTTTTTAATTTCATTAACATTTTTGGCAAGAACTTGTCCACATCAGGGATAGCATAACATGTGCCGACTTCATTACCAGAGCTAAGTATTTTCTCAAGATTATCCTTTGTCAGGATTATGTCCGCATCCAAGAATATTAAGAAATCGCTTTCACTCAACCTCGCACCTTCATTCCTGGCTTTCGACACCCCTTTTTCTTTAATTTCCACAACTTTCGTTGCATACTTTTTTGCCACCTCAGCTGTTTTATCAGTACAACCATTAGCCACGACTATAGTTTCAACAGAATCGTCAAACATTTCAAGGCATTTTTCTATATAATTTTCCTCATTATACGCTGGTATTATTATGGAACATTTTGCCATATACAGCGAAAGCTTTTTAACATTTAAAAAGCTTCCTTTATTCATGGCAGTCACGCAAGAATTAATCAATGATATCAAGAAACAGCTTGAAGGCTTATCACCGGAAGAGCAACAAAAAAAATTAGAAGAAATCCTGTCCAAGCTACCGCCTGAAGACAGGGAAGCTTTGATAGGCAAACAGGAGTGCCCTTTCTGTCTTATGATCCAAGGCAAGATCCCGGTAAAGACTGTGTACGAAGACGACAAGGTTTTGGCCATACTTGACATCAACCCAGCCACGAAGGGTCATACATTGTTATTCCCAAAGGTCCATGCCCAGTTCTTGCCGCAGCTTGACGACGACATGACCGCGCACATTTTCAAGGTTGCAAACAAACTTAGCGACGCATTATTTCAAAGTTTAAATGCTACAGGCACAAACATTTTAGTATCAAACGGCCAAGGCGCAGGCCAGGTTTCACCGCACATTCTTATAAATATAATCCCAAGATACGACAACGACAACGTCTCGTTCCGCTGGAACCCGTTAAAGGTTGACGAAACTGAGTTAGATGAATTGCAGAAAAAGATTAACGAGAAGACAAAAGAAATTAAAATCAAAAAAAGTGAAGAAAAAATTGTAATCAACACTGCACCTGAAAAATCAGAATCAAACTTCCTCGACGAATTGCCTATACCTTAATTATGTTATTGTCAAAGCTAAACTTAACATCAAGGAATTTTTCTATTGTTTTCCCATTATTCAACATATGCTCAGTTATCATAGACGTTTTTATTTCAGATTTCCCAGCCAAGGCCATGTAAGGCATAAGCTGGTCTGCAGTAAAATAATCCACAGCCCCATTTTCATAATTAAACATTAACTTTTTTACAGCTTCCCTTCCAACCTTTTCCGCTTTAACTCCTCTCTCGCCGACAAAATCTCCGCCAACCCTAGAATTTTCACACTTTGCCCAGATTGTTATACCAGAGCCTGGGCAAAGAGAATTTACATAAACATTCCTCATGTTAATTTCAAACGGCAAAATTTTTTTTACTTCATTGCTTTGCCTTTCAGCCACGCTAGCTTTCCTCAACATTTCTGATGCCACAGAAACACCCTGCGCTTCAATCAACTTTCCTTTATCAAGTATGCTTATTGGGCTAAACTTTGCAACATTGGAAACAAGCTCAACCCTCGCCCCGCCTTTAGGATAAAACCCGTGCTTAACATGTTTCACCTTAACTTTATACCCAAATTTTTCAAGCATAGGGAACACCACGTTCCAAAGACTGTCAAACGGCACAGCCCATTTTCCGTAAGTTGCACCTCCTTCCACCACAACCTTAACTTTTTTTTGCACCACTGCAATCAACACAGCCTGCAACGCCAACCCAACAGATCCAGCAGTATTAAGCTTAATTTTCACTCTGGACTTGTCAATCTCTGCAGGCTTAAACGTAATTTCTTTTGAGCCAAACTCTAGCCCGTCAACTTCAGCATTACACAACTTGGCTACAGCCTTGACAGCTTCAAGATGCTGCACTTTTATGCCTGGGACAGGCCTAGCTAACCTTATATTAACCATCTTGAAAGGTTTAGACGTCAACACAGCCAACCCTAAAGCTGTTCTTAATATCTGCCCGCCGCCGTTTCTGCCATCAATTTGTATCATATAAAAAAGAAGGTTAAAGAAAAAGCTTATTAACTTTTCCACAATCCGTGAAGGTTACAATAACTTCTTACCTCAAGATAACCTGTCACATTAAACTCAGCTTCAGGCTTTTCTCCTGGCTTTAAGAAAACCTTCTGAGTACCTTCTTTAGTAAGAACTTCTATCCATTCAATATGATGCTCTTCTGTCATGGGATGTTCAACTTCCCCGACTTTTACTTTAATCCCATTATCAGTCTTTTCAACTATTGGCACATGCTTTTCTTTGCCTTCATCAACAGACTTTTCTGTTTGTTTAACCATTTCTTTACCACAGCAAACAAGCTGCCCTGCGCCTGTGTGCAACACTTCAACAATATTGCCACATACTTCACATTTGTATACTTCATTCAATTCTGTCATGTTTTTCACCTCATATCCAAAAATTTTACTTTTATTTAATTGTTATGAATAGTATATAAAAATATATAAAGATTTATTTGCTTTAATTTAAACGTATGGTCAAACTTATTTGCTACAACGTTGAATACTTCACCGGCATCAGCAAAGGCTGGCATGAATACTTATTTGTTTGGCGTTATTTCAAACCAAAAAATGTTGACGAAGTGATTGTAGAAAAATTAAAAGAGTTAAAACCTGACATTCTCGCATTGATAGAACTTGACGTAGAGAATTCCAGGACAAAAAGAGACGAAATCAGTTTTATAAAAAATAAATTATCCTTATATCACGCAATAAAAGCAATCAAATACAGTTTTAAGGGCATAAAATCTATATTAAAACACGTCCCACATTTAAAGTACCAAGGCAACGCCATAATATCAAAGTATAAGATTTACGATGTTAAAACTCACAGCTTAAAAAAAGGCATTCACAACATTGTGATTGAAGCAAAAATAAACTGTCCCTACCCTGTCAGGTTAATCCTTGCTCATTTATCGCTAAGAAAAAAAGCAAGGCTAAAACAACTTAAAGAATTAGCCAACATAATCAACTCTCACACTGTGCCCACAATCTTAATGGGCGATTTAAACACACAAAAGAACGATATAACCGTTCTTCTAAATTCAACCTATCTTTCTGACGCAATTAAGTTAAAAGACTACAAAACATTCCCAAGCTGGAACCCTCAAAAGCATTTAGATTACGTTCTCGTTTCACCAAGCATTAAAATCAAAGATTACAAAATTTTAAAATACAATTTTTCTGACCACTTACCGATTTACATTAATTTTGACGTGAAAGTTTAAACTTAGGGTAAACTTTTCTTTCATAGAACACTTTTTTCACTTTCACCGCAACACCTTTCTCTTTCATGTAAATATTTTGCGCATTCATCAACGCTTCCCCCAACGCGACAAGTTCATCTTTTAAAGTAAATATCGCCACCATATCACCTTGATTTATATCATCATTCAACTTTACCACACCTGGAACAGACAAGTCAGCTCCATGCGCAACCGGGTCAACAGCATAATCGCTTATCCATATTTTAGGCAGATGCTCAACAGCCTTTTCCATTGGCAGTATAACTTTTCTTAACATTTTTTCGTCATTATTTTCTTTCCATATTTCATACGCATCTCTTAGATCTTGCAAGGTAACCATTTCCTCAAACTTAAACGGCCCAGCTTTAGTCCTCACAAGCTGCGCCATATGCGCCCCTGTTTTTAGCTTAACTCCAATATCATGCACAAGTTTTCTTATATAAGTTCCTGCCTGGCACCCTACCCGAAACAACACATCTTGTTCTTTTATTTCTATTATATCAATATAATACACACTTCTTGTCCTTATTCTTCGTTTAACTGCAGACTTTATTGGTGGTAATTGTTCAATGTCGCCGACAAATTCATTCATAACTTTTCTCAACTCTTGTTCATCAACTTTTTTATGCACATGCATCAAGCATACATACTCCTTACCGGCTGTAAGCAAAGTTTGCACAACTTTCGTAGCTTTCCCAAGTGCTATAGGCAACACTCCTGTAACTTTCGGGTCAAGCGTCCCAGAATGCCCTGCCTTTTTCAGGTTTAATATTTTCTTAACATAATCAGAAACTTGGTGCGAAGTTGGCCCTGATGGTTTATTTATGTTAACTACTCCGTACTGTATATAATCTTCAATTTTTCTTTCTTCGGGTCTTGTTCCATAATCTAGATTAGTTTTAGTTTGTTTTTTTTGCAGTATATTCCTTTGAATTTTTTCAAATGGCAGCATCATGATAGCTTAAATTCATCTGGACATTTATAAACTTTTTTCACAACATTTATATATAAGTTGTTGATTTAAAATCAACATAGTTAACTTAAGGAGGTGCAAACATGGAAATTGTACCACTTGGAGAACGAGTTTTAATCAAACCATTCAAATCAGAAGAAAGGACTAAAGGCGGCATATACCTGCCAGAGACAGCAAAAGAAGAGAAAAAAGAAGGCGTTGTTGTTGCAGTAGGGAAATTTAAGGATGGCAAGGATTTACCTTTATCAAAAGGTGATAAAGTCATCTATGGTGGATTTAGTTCTGAAGAAATTGAAATTGATAATGAAAAGCATTTGTTTGTTGACTTTAAAGATATCCTTGCAAAAATAATGTGAGGTGGGAAAAATGGTAAAACAAATTTTATTCAATGAAAACGCACGTCAATCTCTAATGAAAGGTATAGACAAAGTCGCAAACACTGTAAAGGTTACACTTGGCCCAAAAGGTCGTAATGTTGTTCTTGACAAGTCATCAAACCCGTTAGTCACAAACGACGGTGTAACTATTGCTAAAGAGATTGAGTTAAAAGATAAATTTGAAAACATGGGCGCAAAATTGATTAAAGAAGTTGCAGCCAAAACACAGGATAAAGCTGGTGATGGTACCACAACTGCAACTGTTTTAACCCAAAACATGATAAAAGAAGGGCTTAAGCACATAACATCAGGTGCGAATCCAATAGAGATAAAAAATGGTATGTTAAAAGCTTCAGAAATCGTGGTTGATTTTTTGAAAAGTAAAAGTGTAGAAGTAAAAGATAAAGAAAAAATAAGGCAAGTTGCAACTATCTCTGCTAATAACGATGAAATGATAGGCCAGCTTATCGCAGACGCAATGGAAAAAGTTGGCAATGATGGAGTCATTACGGTTGAAGACGGTAAAAGCATTGAAACCGAGCTTGAAGTTGTTGAAGGTATGCAGTTTGATCGTGGTTTTATCTCGCCGTACATGGCAACCAATCATGAAAAAATGGTATGTGAACTAGAGGACCCTTATATTTTAATAACCGATAAGAAAATTAGCAACCTAAAAGATATTATTCCTTTACTAGAAAAGGTTGCACAAGAAAGTAAGCCTTTATTAATCATTGCAGAAGACATAGAAAATGAGGCACAGAGTGCACTAATATTGAACATTATTCGTGGCGCGTTAAAAGTTTGTGCAGTAAAAGCGCCAGGGTTCGGTGACGAGCAAAAAGAGATTTTAGAAGATATTGCAGTTCTAACCGGCGGCAAAGTTGTGTCAGAAGAAAAAGGTATGAAGTTGCCTGAATTTGAAGACAGTTGGTTAGGTAGTGCAAGAAAAGTTAAAGTTGACAATGAAAAAACAATAATTGTTGAAGGTAAAGGCGTAAAAGATGAAATTGATGCAAGAAAATCCTTAATCGAATCCCAGCTAGCAATCGCTGATAGTGACTATAAAAAATCTGACCTGAGAAAGCGTCTTGCTAAGCTTGGCAACGGTGTTGCTGTCATAAAGGTTGGTGCTGCAACTGAGACTGAAATGAAAGAAAAAAAGATGAGAATTGACGATGCTCTTAACGCTACAAAAGCAGCAGTTGAAGAAGGCATCGTTGCCGGTGGCGGGTTGATGTTGTTAAAAGCCAAAGAACATTTAGCCAGTGTTAACCTTGAAAATGACCAACAAGTTGGTTTAAACATTGTTATGCTTGCGTTGGATTCGCCTTTGAGGCAGATTTCCCATAACGCTGGTAAAGAAGGAGCTGAAGTCATATCAAAAATCAAACAGAGTGACGACAATGTAGGATACAACGCAAAAACTGACACTTATGAAAACCTTTTTGACGCTGGCGTTGTCGACCCAACAAAAGTTGTAAGGAACGCGCTTCAAAACGCCACGTCCATTGCTGCAATGGTGTTGACTACAGAAGCTTTAGTAACAGATTTTGATGATGAAAAAGACGAGAAGTCTTCAGCAATAATTATATAACCTTCTTTTTTATTTTTGTCAGTTATCCTTTTCAATATATCTAGTTGTTGTATTTTGATAAAGATAAACTTTAGAAATACTCCATATCTAAATGCATTAGCGTAAATTATTTAAACCAAACATTCATTACAAAACTGATGCAGGACGAATATGAACAAACTTACCAGAAATTAAAAGAATTCTTTAACAAAAATTTCAGCTGGTTCTTGTTAGCAACTTTAGTTTTAGCTGCAATAATACGTTTAAAATACATGACAGTCAACGCTGCAGTCTGGTGGGACGAAGCAGATTACCTTAACATTGCCAAGCATTACGCTTTAGGCACACCAAACTTGGCAGCACCATGGCGTGCAAAAGCCATGGCTATGTTATGGGCGCCAATATACATGTTGGGCGGCGGTGAAATTGGTGTCAGAATCCTGCACGAGTTGTTTTCCATTGCAGGTGTTTACCTTACTTATTATTTAGGGAAGAAGTTCTTTAACAAAAAGGTTGGTTTGGTTGCAGCATTCATGATGGCCACATTCTGGCTGCACATATTTTGGTCAACAAGGGTATCGTTAGGCACTCAAGGTATCGTTATCTGGATTTTGTCAGCAATATTTTTCTGGAACGGTTATGTTGAAAAGAAAAAAAAATGGTACGTTGTTGCATCTGCTGCGTTAATGGCCTGGGGATTGTTTGCATATGAAGCTATAGGCTTTCTTATCCCCTTTTATGCAATCTTCATCCTTGCAACAGAACGTTTAAACTTTATTAAAAACAAACGTTTCTGGCTTTTTTTCGTTACCGCCATTTTGGTTGCAACACCATTTTTGGCATGGAATTATACATTATACAAAGACAATTACTCATATATAGGCGGCGCAAAGTCAGTTATATTTTCAATGTATCCCAGGTTTGGAAGAACTTATGAAGCTGACTGGACAGGCATAAGCCCTAAAGGTAAAGGTAAAGCCAACATTGACAGGCCGTTTTCACAAACAATAGACAAGTTCCTTACTTATTTCAAACAATTCCCTAATTTAGTAAAGATTCCGTTCCTGATTTCAATCTTGGCAGGGTTAAGTTATTTCCTAAACTTAATACTCGGCATAGATCTGTTAAACAAAAACAAAAAACTCAAGAAAGACTTTTACATATTTTGGTGGGCTTTGTTTGTTTCGCTTATCTTTGCAACATGGATGGCAGCATCCGGCTTCCAGTTTGAGCCAAGGTTATGGTTTTCTGGTTATCCAGCCATATTCGTTATTGGTGCTTTAGGAATAATAAAAATATTTAACCTTTTAAAAAAATACAACAAACTTGCAGCGTTAGGAGTTGTTTTATTTATCCTTGTCTGGGGAGCATACTCCAACATAACATATGCAAATAATTTGATTAACATAAAAAAAGACACTTACGCACATGAAAAGTTAGCAGGCGAATGGTTGAAACAAAACAGTAATCCAAAAGACATTATTACCGGTTGTGGGTTAAGCGTGCCTTTAACATATTACTCTGAAAGAAAGTTAAAGTTCTACAACGGCAATGAAGATTCAGGGTATGACAAAATAATTGAAGAACACAAACCAAAATACTTCATCATGGACTTCTATGATCCTAACTGTAAGCCCCAATGGTACCTTCAAAAACACCAGGACAATTTAATCCCAGTACAGGTATACTTTTTTGACCAGGCACAAAAGCAGCCTGTCATTGTAATATTTAAGATTCAGTACCCATTCAACATGAGTTAAATTTAAAAACCTAAACTTCTTCAGTATACTAGAGGTGATTAAAATTAGTTTGTTCAATTTAAAAAACAAAGTGGCACTGGTTACCGGCGGTGCAACCGGTATTGGCAAAGCTATTTGTTCTGTTTTAAAAGAATCCGGCGCAGATGTTGTTAGCACGTATCACAAAAACAAACCTGAAGATGATAGCATAACATACTTAAAATGCGATGTTCAAAAAAAGTCTCACGTTATAAAAACTGTCCGAAAAGTTATAAAGTTATACGGCAAGATTGATATTCTGGTAAACAACGCCGGCATATTTTTCCCCACACCTATAGATAGAATTGACGAAAAAGCTTGGCACAACATCCTTGATACAAACCTTACCGCAGCAATGTTGTTCTGTAGAGAAGTTAGCAGGTATATGAAAAGCAGAAAATCCGGTTCAATTATAAACATTGCAAGCATTGCCGGGTTACAGGCTTTTTCAAGTTCGCTCGCGTATAATGTAAGCAAATCCGGGCTTATAATGTTAACCAAAACTTTAGCTAACGATTTAGGTAAATACAACATTCGTGTTAACGCTATCGCCCCTGGAGTGATTTCAACAAACATGACAAAAGCGTTGCTTAACAACAAGAACTTCGTAGCAATGATAAAATCCACTGTGCCGTTGAGAAGGGAAGGCCAACCTGAAGAGATTGCAGGCGCTGCGTTATATTTAGCGTCAAAAGCTTCAAGCTACACCACTGGCCAGGTGTTTGTAATTGACGGCGGCTGGACTTGTCATTTATAAGCAGATTGAACTAAGTGAATTCGAAAGTTTGGAAAAATTTTCTTATGATAACTTATTTTGTCTTTAAAGCATTCTTTTCAGCAGAGAATGTTTTTAGCTCAATTTTTGGTTAGATTCTTTCGAATATAAGTCTGAAACTCTAAAAATGCTTTCTGGCTTAAAGCATCATTACCTATAAGGTTACACATTCTTGTGTGATAATTTTCTGAGAGATATAGCCTGATGATTTTTTCTCTTGCTTCAAGCAGGTCATCTATAGAAACATGGGTTTTGAGTACAGGCCTATCACAAGTCATTACTTGCCAATTATTCCTGCAATCATCAAGCCATAACCCTTTTTGTTCAACTTCTTGATAAAGTCTGGTTCCCGGATAGGGAGTAATAAAACTAGGCCTAATTCTACTAAATGGCAAGTTTTCAATGAAGTAATAATCCTCTTCCAAATCTTCTATCGTTTGCTCAGGATAACGCATCATGTAATATAAGCCCAAATGTATTCCGTGGCTTACTATCTCATTAGCAACTGGAGTTATCATTTGGATCTCATAATTCTTTCCAAGATTGTTTAAAATGGTTTGGTTAGCTGTTTCTAATCCCAGCGTAATCTCTGCACAACCACTTGTTTTGAGAGCTTCATAATTACTGAATCTTGATGCTGATCGGACACTTGCCATGACATAATATCTTATATGAATCCCTCTTCTTATAATCTCTGTTGCTATACTTTGGTCCCATGCTCCATTGACTAAAAAGTCATCATCTGCAAAGAAAGCATAGTTCACATTATGCTTAGTTACAAGAAACTCAAGTTCATCAACAACATTCTTAGGCGTCCTGTAAGTTATTCTCCTGCCCCATATTGTTTTGCTTGGGCAGAAACTGCAATCATTCCAGCAGCCCCTCGAGCCTACAATATTCGCAAAATGCATTTCAGAATAAGGTATTGAATGCGGAATATGCATTGCAAAACGTTCATAATTTTTATAATGAATCTTAGTGAAATCAATCGCATCAAGATCAACAGTGGACAATCTGTTATTAGGTGGGTTAGTAATAATTTTTCCATTTTTCTTATATGCTATACCATTTACAGATGCAGTATCTACTCCACTCATCAACTCAAACAATGCCCTCTCACCTTCACCCAAAACAACATAGTCAACTATATCTTCAAGCAAAACATCATCATGGAAAGATGTTGCTTGTGGACCGCCTCATATAATTTTCGTATTTGGTAATTTTTTCCTGAGTTGTTCACTTGCCCTTTTTGAGGCCTCATAATTTGTCGCTAGTACTGAAAACCCTATAGCATAAGGGCGTTTGCGAACTATGTCCTTGATGTCATAGGCATCGGAAATCTCAGAAGAGATGCCATGGTTTAGTAGATAGGCATTTAGATAGCCAATTCCTAACCACTCAGAGACTTCATTCTGGCTGATGATCCCATCAAGATCCATATCCTGCTCTAAAGCTAAAAAAAGAATATTAACCATTTTACCTACCCCTTTTTTGTTTCGCACTAGGACCTATAGTCTATTCCGTTTGCGATAGTTTGGTATAAGCAATCAGTCATAGTACCATCTGTAAGCCTTTTATGCATCGGCCCGCCATGACAGTATTCCCATTCCCCGCAATTCTTACAATCTCCTTTCCTTTTCCATTCAAACTGCCTATATCTCTGATACTTATTATCCCACACATCCTTGATTCTGTCAATCCTCAAATCACCTTCAAACCCTAATTCTCTTGGAATATTAGAGCACGCTGCCAGCTTGCCATCATACAATATCCCTAAATTATTTATCCCTGCAACGCAATGAAATACGAAAGGCCTCACTAACCCTTCCAGTTCTCTTCCAAGCCACCCACCGCAACCCAACTCAACCATTGTTTTGCTATGGTCATGATACTGTTCACAACTGCTTGTGTATTCTTTTAGCAAGAATGATATCACATCCCGTGTCTGTTCTGGAGACAAGAGATATTCATTACCTTCTTGAGCTCTTCCTATCGGGTCAATAGTCATTATCCTAAATATCCTTGGTTTTATCTCATGTTTTACAATATTGTAGAGCTCTAGTATTTCGTTAATATTTTTTGCATTAGCAACGGTTGATACTGTAACTGTAAATCCTTCCTCGACTGCTGTTTTTGCTGCTCTGAATGCCAAGTCATAGCTTCCTTCTCTTCTTCTAAAAGCATCATGAGTCCCTTTAAGACCATCAATGCTAACCCCTATGCCTGTGACACCATAATCCCTCAGTTGCTTAAACAGGTCAGGTTTTTTACCAAGAACAATGCCATTTGTCTGGATATCAATGTTTCTATAGGCAGGTTGTTTGCTGATCTCTTCAAGAATAGTCAGAAGGTCTTTCCTTACAAAAGGTTCCCCGCCTGTTATATTGACATGCCTGAATTGCGACATATCAAAATCACGAGCTATCTGGTCGAATGCGTTAATTACTTCTTCAGTGGTTAGCTCCTCTTTCAGGCACACATTTTCTGATGGGGAACCACAATGCGCACATGAAAGATTGCATCTTCGAGTGGCTTCCCAGCTAATGATTTGAAGAGGGTGCCTATCCACCAAGTCTTCTATATTACTTTTCCACTTTTCAAAAGATTTACCGCCATCCATTTTACTCCTTAAATCTATATATCAATCCAAAATAGTCGTCATTGCCATCTTCACCTGGATGACAACCGTACATGTTGTTGACAAACTCCACAGGGTTTTGGTATTGAAGCAGTCTTAACTTAAACTCCTTTGCCCTTTCAAGTTTTTCCATAGGCACATTTGCCAATATTTTTTCCACACTCATTGTTCTTACCTCCTAGTCTTAATGATTATAAAGCCTAATAAGAAAGAGCACTTAAATAAAACTTTTTTTAAGATTTTCTTACTTTTGCGTAATATTTATATATAAGTAACACATATATTTAAAAT
>RFJO01000029.1 GCA_003694495.1 Candidatus Woesearchaeota archaeon | reverse complement strand
CTTATAGAACTGTTTTTGTTCTTTTTCCTTCTCGCCAAGTTCCTTTTTAAGTTCAGCTAATTCCACTAAAATTTCTTTCATTTCTTCGCTAAACTCTTGGTTTTCCTTGTTAAGGTTCTCTAAGATCTCATACGTTCTTGCTTTTTCATCTTGATGCAATTTTATTTGTTGCCTTAAACCTTCAATCCTCGAATCATTTTTTATGATATTTTCCCTTATGTTTGTTTTATTATTCTCAAGCACAGCCAACTCTGACGATACAGAATTGCTTGAGATTTTAGACATTTTTGCTTTAACTTTCTCTTTTTCTTCTCTATACTCATTCAATGTTTTCTCTTTCGTTGTAACTGCACTATCGATAGCCGCAATGTCTTCCTGAACAGTTTTTTGTTTTGCCACTAAAGTTCTCTTTTTCTCCTTAAGTTCATCCAAATCAAATTCAGTTTTTGTTTTAGCTTCTCCCGTAGTTATTTCCGCTTCAAGCAAGGCTTTCCTTTCTCTCAGATTAATTATCTCTTCTTCATTTTCTACTTTTTTCTTTTCTAGCAAGTTTATTGTATCCTGCAACTTTTTGATCTCATTTTCTAGGCTTTCAAGCCCACTATCAACTTCTTTTTCCTTAAACCCCATACCAGTTGACCGCCTAAAGCCCCCCACCATAGCACCGCTAACATCTAAGAGATCTCCTTCAAGTGTTACCATCCTAACCCTGCCAACCCCAATTTTTCTTCCTGTGTTAAGACTGTCAACAACCACGGTTGGACCGAAAACATATTTGAAAACATTCCTAAACTTCGGGTCAAATGATACTAAATCCATCGCCAAGCCCACAGCCCCATGCATCCTTGCAACTTTTTTTGCTTCATCATCAATTACTCTCTCCTTTAGCTTATTTAACGGCAAAAACTTAACCACACCGGTTTTTTTCTCTTTTAATAATGCAATACACTTCGCAGCAACAGCATCATCCTTAACAACAACACTTTTAATATTATTCCCCGCGGCAACTTCCAATGCCAAAGAATATTTTGAATTGACTTTTCCCAATTCTGCCACTGTACCATATACTCCGCTAAGGTTCATTTGTTTAATCATCGCTACAGCCTTATCCGCTGCCAACATTTCCTTAATGCCAATACTCCTTGCTCTTAGCTTTGCATACTCATCATTAACATCCATAAGCTTATTTCTTGCCTGTGCAAGTTGTGCAGAATAAACACTACTCTCATTTAGCGCAGCAGACAACATTTTAGCAACATTTGCAAACTCTTGTTTCGCTTGTTTTACTTTTTTAATCTTTTCAAGATCTTCCTTTCTCATCTCATCAGCTTGTTTTAACTTCTCTTCCAAGTCAGATATCTGATACTCCAAGGCATCTTTTTGTCTTATCAGACTTTGTTTACGCTCAAGTTCGTCACTAATTTCTCTTTGCAAATTTTCAATAGTCTCATCTAGTTCAGAAATCTTTTTTGTAATTTCTTCCATATCCTCGATACCATGATTTTTCTTAAACAACACAATCTTTTTTTCAACACCATCAAATTCCTGCCTAAGTTTAACATTGTTGTTCTCCAAGTTAGATATTTCTTTCTTCAACGATTCAATATTTTCCTCATACTCTTTCAAGGTTCTTTCTAGCTGCACTTTCCTTTCTTTTATTTTCTTCAACTCATTTTCCAGAACGCCTTTTCTTGAATCTTTTTTTATTATTTCTGTCCTTAGAGATTCTATCCTTTGAGCTATTTCCCTTTGTCTTTTATCACCTTTTTTGTCAAGCTCCTCTTCGATTCTTTTCAACTCTTCATTACTTTTAGAAATTTGTTCTTTAAAATCATCAATCAACTTTTGTTTTTTTTCAACCTCTATTTTAAGTTCGTTAACTTTTTTCTCAGCCTGCTGTTTTTTTTCGTTTTTTTCTTTGATAATCATACTCAACCTTGTTGCCTTATTTCTTTTCAAGTTTGTTTCCAAGTCCTTAAACTTCATTGCCTGATCCCTATCTTTTTTCAGGTCAATCAATGTTTTCTCCCTTTCAGTTAGTATAATGTCAGCCTCGTTAAGCTTTTCTTGAACCTTGTTAAGCTCCTTCATTGCTTTTTCTTTTTTATCCTCAAACACAGCAATCCCTGATATCTCTTCAATAATCTTCCTTCTTTCCTCAGTTTTCATTTCCATAAACTTAACTATATCCCCTTGAAGAATTATATTATGGCCATTTGGATCAATGTTAGCTGCTGCCATCAACTCAAGCACTTGTTGTCTTGTTCTAACCTCATCATTAATTTTATACACACTAGTTCCGTTGTTTTTTAACAACCTTGATATTTTAACTTCCTTTGTGTCCAAAGGAAACTCCTTGTTATCATTTGAAAAATACAACGCCACTTCAGCTTCCTTAGCAGGTTTGCCTTTCTTACCCCCATTAAAAATTAAAGATGCCGACTTTTCTGCCCTCATACTTTTTGCAGAAACATTACCTAAAACAAACGACAAAGCATCCAGGATATTACTTTTCCCTGAGCCATTAGGCCCAAGGACTACATTAAACTTTTTCCCAAAGGGTATCTCAACCTTGTTAGCAAAAGACTTAAACCCTCTTGCTTCCATCTTTAGAATGATTGTCATGTTCTAAAAAAATTAGATGGGCATTTTGTTTATAAGTTTTATTATTCTAGATGATACTATTTAAAATCAGTCAACTTAAACCCTGCAGCATTTTTGTACGAACTCCAGGTTGTTCTAAAGATTTCTTTACATTTTTTCCAATTGTGCCTTAAGAATTCCTTTGTCTTGGGATCAGAGGGATAACCCGAGCCAAAGTCTCCATATTTTTGTTTAAGTTTTTCAATTTCATTATCCCTTGTAACTTTTGCAAGTATCGACGCTGCTGACACCTCAGGATAAGTTTCGTCAGCTTTATGCTCACATACAATATCTATATCCTTATTTTTTAGGTAAATTCTAAAATAATCAGTATAAGCTTTTATGTTATTGCTTGGGGCGTCCAGTATAACTTTCTCCGGCTTAAGCTTATTAACTATCATTGCTGACTTAATTGCTTCCAGCCAGTTTAGATTTAACGTTTGTGAATTCAACGCTTCATCAATTTCATCAGGCTTAACTATTAATACATAATAATCATTAACTATTGATTTAATTGTGTTAAACATCTGCTCTCTTTTTTTCGGTGCAATCTTTTTTGAGTCTTTAACACCTATTTCAATTAGTTTTTGTTTAGCTTTTCCATCTGCTACCACTCCTGCAATCACTAATGGCCCAATCACTGGCCCCCTTCCAGCTTCGTCAATTCCACAAACTCTCATAATGTTTAAAAACATGTCCTCATTTATAAATTCTCTTAAATTTAAATAATAATCTATTGTTTCTTTAATTTATATTTAGAAATGTGTAAGAAATCAAACGCTTGATTTACACAATCTTTTTATAGATAATTTGTTCATATATTATATAATG
>RFJO01000028.1 GCA_003694495.1 Candidatus Woesearchaeota archaeon | reverse complement strand
CTATTAGCACTAATCTCAAATTGAAAAAGCTTTTATAGATAAAAATTTTGTTAAAATAAAAGAGGTGAAAAAATGAAACTGTTTATAGATTCAGCAGATATCGAAGAAATAAAAGAAGCTTATTCTTATGGCATTATTGACGGAATAACAACGAACCCTTCATTGATAAAAAAAGCAGTTGATAAGTATGGTAAAATTAAGATTAAAGATTATATTAAAAAAATATTGAAAATCGCAAAAAATACGCCCGTAAGCCTTGAAGTGTTGTCTGCGAACTATAAGGCAATGGTTCAAGAAGCTAATACATTGTATAAGGCTTTTAACCCTGTTGCAAAAAATGTTGTTATAAAAATTCCGGTTGATCCAAGTTTTGGGCATAATGACAACCATTTTGACGGGGTTAAGGCTATAAGAACCCTTGCAAGGAAAAAAGTGCCGGTAAATGCTACACTTATATTTACCCCGGAACAAGCATTGTTGGCAGCTAAGGCAGGGGCAAGGTATGTTAGCCCATTCTTGGGCAGGTTTGATGATTTTATAAGAGCAATGTATAAAATGAAGTTTAAGAAGGAAGATTATTTTCCAATGCACGGGCATAAGGCGGGCTGGAATTATAATGGTGTATACTCTGGAGTAGATCTTGTTGCACAAATTGTGCAAATATTAGAAAACTATGACACAGAAGTGTTGGCAGCCAGCATAAGAAATGTAAGGCAACTAAGGGAATGTGCGTTGGTTAAAGCTGACGTTGCAACAGTGCCGTTTAAAGTGATTAAAGAAATGGTTGTGCATAAAAAAACTGAGGAAGGAATGATAAATTTTACAAAGGATATTGTGGTGGAGTATGCAGAAATGTTGAGGAGGAAAAGATGAAGGATATCAACTTGAACTATAAGAACTCAATGGTAAACAAGGACGAAATGTATAAAACTTTGAGATTATTAGAAGGTGAGATAGTAAGGATGAATGAGGCAAAGAAAATAAATTACCTTGACGATAGGGCTTCAATAAACTTGCCAACAGATGCACAACTTAGGAAAACTGTAAAAAATGTGGTTCACGAAAAACTTAAATTGAAACCTAATAATCTAGTTGTTGTAGGCATTGGTGGAAGCAACCTTGGCACGATGGCTGTGCAGGAAGCATTGCTTGGGAAAAACTATAACCTTGATGCGAACTTGAAAGTGTTCTATGCTGACACTGTTGATGCTGATAATATAAGTTCTATAATCAAACATATGAAAAAAGGTAAAACAATATTGAATATTATAAGTAAGTCTGGCACAACCGTTGAAACAATCGCAAATTTTAAAGTGTTGCTGGAAGAACTTAAGAAAAAAGTGGTTAATTATAATAAATATGTTGTAATAACTACAGAAAAAGAGTCAATGTTGTACAATTATGCTGTTGAAAATAATATAGATGTTTTTGAAATACCTAAAAAAGTCGGGGGGAGGTACTCAGTGTTTTCACCAGTAGGACTGTTCCCATTAGCAATGCTCGGAGTAGATATTGATAAACTCCACAAAGGTGCAACAAGGATGGTTAAACTTTGCACGAGGACAGTTAAGCTTAATCCTGCAGCGTTATCTGCTGCAGTGTTGTATAATAATTATATGAAAGGTAGAGTTATATATAATACGTTTTTGTTTTCAAACGACCTTGAAAGTTTAGGCAAATGGTGCAGGCAGTTGGCTGCGGAAAGTTTAGGCAAAGTGGCAACAATAAAAATGAGTTCAAAAAACGTAGGTATTATGCCGATTGTGTCTATAGGTTCAACTGATTTGCATTCAATGGCACAGTATTATTTTGGCGGGCTGGATAATGTTGTGCATACGTTGGTTAAAGTCAACGAGAAAAACAAAGTTAACGTGCCGAATGAAAAAAATGGGCTTATTGATGATTTGAATAAACTTAGCTTGAACAAGATTATGAGTGCCATATATAATGGGTTTGCGTTAGCTTTAGCTAAAGCTGGAAGGCCTTATATGGAGATTGATCTTTTTGAAAAAAATGAGTATTTTATAGGACAGTTTATGCAACTTAAAATGATAGAAACAATGTTCCTTGGCAAACTGTTAAATGTCAATCCCTTTAACCAGCCGGATGTGGAAAAGTATAAGCAAGAAACAAAAAAAATATTAAAGCTAAGTTAATTTTAAATTAAATATGGGGCTGTAGTGTAGCTTGGCTATCACTCAGGGCTGGGGGTCCTGTAACCGGGGTTCGAATCCTCGCAGCCCCATGTCGATGAGAATGTATCAATGTAAAATATGTGGATTGAAGTATAAGAAAAAAGAATTGGCTGAGATGTGCGAAGAGTGGTGCAAAAGTCATAAAAACTCTTGCAACCCGGAAATAGCTAAGTTTGCTGTTTCTTAAGTTCTTCAACTTCTTTTCTTAACAATTGTCGCTCAGCGTCCAGATTTTTTATAATAGCTACAAACTGGTGAATCTGGGCAAGAAGGTCGTTGAACAATGAAGACAAGTAACCAGTGTCAAGTTCAATGCCTGCAGGTTCGATTATTTCTATGCTAGAAGGAGTATAATCAAAACATACGTCCAAGACCTTTTTAATGTCGTCTGATTTGAACTCTATCTCTGCAAAAATTGACCAAAACTTGTTCTCAAGCTGTTTGCTTTCAAATCTTTTTACGTCAACAACTTCAATCTTTTCTTCATTTTCAAACTTTTTAATTGTTTGTTCTAAAGCATCTTCAATATGCTCTTTTGGTGCGCCTATTATTTCTAGGATTATCCGTACAGTGATGTCTTTTTCCATTATCATTCACCCAAGTTGTAAATAACATGAACAATGCCATTATGCATAATAAGTAAGGCATAAGCGTTATTATCATG
>RFJO01000027.1 GCA_003694495.1 Candidatus Woesearchaeota archaeon | reverse complement strand
ATTATAATCCGTTAGGTAAGGATGATAAACTTTCACCAAACGACATCTCAAAGATAACAGGCAATTTTCTTACAAACTACATCATAGGGCCTAG
This sequence comes from Candidatus Woesearchaeota archaeon, assembly GCA_003694495.1. Lineage (GTDB taxonomy): Archaea > Nanobdellota > Nanobdellia > SCGC-AAA011-G17 > GW2011-AR17 > J104. Next base: position 4,026 of record RFJO01000027.1, on the reverse strand, counting down.
CCACGACATAAAAATAAAAAATGTAATTGAGGAAAATTATGTTTACATTACAGAGTTAGAGGTTGACGGAAAAGAAGTCACGGCTTTTTTAAGCAAAGACGGCAAATATTTTTTCCCACAAGGCTTAAACATATACACTATTGAGCAGACTTCAAAATTTTCTAAGAGAGTTAATTTAAGTTACAGGCCAAGCGCGCCGGTTTTAGGCAACGAAAAAGCCTTAGTTACAGTGGTAGAATTCTCTGATTACCAGTGCAGTTTTTGTGGAAAATTTGCAAGGCATGATTTTAATAAAATTAAGTCAAACTATATTGACACCGGCAAGGTTCGTTACATTCATTTACACTACCCACTTGAACGCATTCATCCTTTAGCTTTACAAGCATCTATCGCTTCAGAATGTGCAAACATGCAGGGCAAGTTCTGGGAATATCACGAAAAGCTTTTTATGAACCAAAACAAGTTATCCAAAGCAGACTTAAGGCAATACGCTTCAGAACTATCTTTAGACATGGAAAACTTTAATTCCTGCCTTGATTCAGAAAAAACCTTAAGCTTGGTTAAACAAGACATAACTTCTGCGCATGACGCAGGCGTTGAAGGCACGCCGACATTTTTTGTCAACAACAGGCAAATGGATGGTGCACAACCTTACGAAGTCTTTGCCCAGCTTATAGAAGACGAGATTGCCAATGTTTTAAAATCTAGTTAATTTTGCCAATGTAAACTTTTCTTACATCTTTAAGTTTTTTTATCACGCTTATTAATTTTCTTAAATGGTCAAGATCTTTCGACTCAATTGTAAAACTGCATTCCACGTCTGTGTTACTCAACGATTTTGCATTAGCTGCAAGAACTTGTGTTTGTGCTTTCACTATAGCATTCAATATTTCAGCAAACAAACCTATCCTATTTAAGGCATCAACTTTTATCTCAACGCTAGACCCCACATTATCAGTCCAGTATACATTAACTATTTTTTTCCTGCTACCAGAGGCCTTTTTTGCATTATGGCATAATTTTTTGTGTATAGTAACTTTTTCAGTTGCGGTCGTATAACCTATAATATCATCTCCAGGTAATGGATGACAACACTTTGCAAGTTTTATAACAGGGTTCACAAGGCCATCTACATGTATAATCCACTGTTCAAGCTCTTTCTTTTCGCCCGTACCTTTTGGCAAGGTTTTTACAGGTATGCTTTGGTTTTCCCTGAGATATTTTTTTATTTTTGACTTGGCTTTGGTTGTTATAACTATTTTTAGCCAATCCCTTGCAGGATGCTGTTTTTTTGATGTTATTATTTCAACCTGATCGCCATTTTCAAGTATGGTCCTTAAAGGTACAAACTTATTATTTACTTTAGCTCCAGAACACATGTCGCCAATCCTTGAATGTATAGCATAAGCAAAATCTATTATGGTCGCACCTTTTGGCAACCTTATGACATCCCCTTGCGGTGTAAATGTAAATATTTCATCTTCGAAAAAATCTATATGCAACATTTCCATAAACTCTTTATAATCTTTAGACTCTTTTTGCCAATACATAATTTGCCTTAGCCATGATATTTTCTTATCAATTTCTTCATCGCTTGACAATCCTTTATACTTCCAATGCGCAGCAATACCCTCTTCAGCAACTTGATCCATATGTTCTGTCCTAATTTGGATTTCTACAGGTTTACCCTCAGGACCAATAACTGCCGTGTGCAGGGATTGGTACATGTTAGACTTAGGCATAGCGATATAATCATCAAACTCGTTTGGGATAGGCTTCCACAAGTTATGTATTATTCCCAAAATTGCGTAACAATCCTTTATATTTTTGGTAATTATTCTCAATGCTGCAAGATCATAAATTTGTTCAAATGAAAGGTTTTTCTTTTGCATTTTTCTGTATATAGAATAAATATGCTTAGGCCTACCAAAAATTTTCAGGTCTTTATATCCAGCCTTTGCAAGCTCTTTTTCAAGAATTTTTTTAATTCTTTTGATTTCTTTTTCTCTTGAACTTTGGCTCATCTTAATTTTTTGTTTAATTTCTTCATAAATTTGCGGTTCAAGATACTTAAACGCCAAATCTTCCAGTTCCCATTTTATTGAAGCTATACCTAACTTATGCGCAATGGGTGCATAAATGTTCATTACTTCTCTTGAGATTCTTTTCCGCTTTTCTTCTCTAAAATAGTGCAAAGTTCTCATATTATGCAGTTTATCAGCAAGTTTAATGAAAATAACCCTTATATCTTTCGCAGATGCCAGTATGACTTTTCTCAAACTTTCAGCATGATACTCTTCTTTGCTTTTTGCTTTCAGCTTAGATATTTTTGTCACGCCGTCAACAAGGTTTGCTATTTGTTCACCAAACTCTTTTTTAATATCCTCAATTTGAACCTCAGAATCCTCAACAACATCATGTAACAATGCCGCCGCGATAGTTTCATCATCCATGTTCAGCTCAGCCAGGATATAAGCCACATTTAACGGATGTTGTATGAAGGGGTCACCAGAAACCCTCTTTTGTTCAGCGTGCACTTGTTTTGCATAAAAATAGGATTTTCTTATAAGCGCTATATTTGTATCTTTATTCTGTTTTCGAACTAATTTTAGTACATCCCAGAGTTTCATTTGCCTTCCTTATTAAAAACATCTATAATAAGCGTTTTTCATTTTTAACCTTTTCTAAATTTAAAAAGTGGTTTATATATAAAAAATGAAATAAAGATATTTCTTAAAAAGCCTAATGAAAAATCTTAAAAACTATGTTATATTCTTTTTAATTTAATGAGATATTCCAGGCAGATTATTTATGAGAAGATTGGCAAAGAAAAGCAAAAATTGTTAGAGTCAAGCAAGGTTGTTGTTGTAGGTTGTGGCGCTTTAGGCTCAATAGCTTCAGAATTATTGGTTAGGGCAGGCGTTGGTCATATAATTATTATAGACAGGGACATTTTAGAAGAGCACAACTTACAGCGTCAAACATTGTTCACTGAAGGTGACATAGGCCATGCCAAAGCTTACGCAGCCGCACAACATTTGAAAAAGATTAATTCTCACGTTATAATAGATTATCACATAGACGATTTATCTCATAAAAATACAGATTTGTTAAAATCAAATTTAGTTTTGGACTGTACAGATAACATGCATACAAGGTTTTTGATAAATGAATATTGCAGGAAAAACAAAATCCCTTGGATTTATACAGCAGTAATTGAATCAAGGGGCATGATGATGAGCATTACACCCAAACGCAAACATTGTTTCAGGTGCGTTTTTGACGAGCCTTCTCATGTTGAGACATGCGAGACTGCCGGCATTTTAAACACAACTCCACACGCTTTGGTTGCAATGCAGGTTACTGAAGCATTCAAGATTTTGACAAAACAACTTTCAGAGAAAGATTTGGTTAATTTTGACTTATGGAATTTGAAACTGTCTAAGGTTAAGGTAAAATCCAACCCTCAATGTCCAGTGTGCAACGGTGTTTATGAATATTTAGATGGTAAAAAAGAATCTTTAGTTAGGTTATGCGGTTCAGGCAACTATCAGTTTAAAGGCAAAGTTGCATATTATAGTCTAAAAAACAATTTATCTAAAATAGGCAAGGTAAAAGACTTAGGTTACTGTTTTCATTTTAAAGAACTTACTGTGTTTAAGGACAGGGTTCTTATAAAATCTGATAGTGAAGCAAAAGCAAGGTCATTGTATTCTAAATATATAGGCAATTAGTTTAACTTAGATTTTATTTCTTCAAGCTCTTCTGCTAAAGCTTTTCTTTGGTTTTCTAATATTGCTAGTTGTTCTGTCAACTTTTCCAATTCATGCGAAATATGTGCTTCTTTAGCTTCATACGATTGCATCATGGATTTATCCTTGCTTTCCATTTCCTTTCTAATGAATGTTTTTACAGCCGCTAATTCCTTCTTAAGTTTTATTATTTTTGGTTTAATTTCTTCTTCTTCATGTACTATAAGATGCAATTGTGCATTTTTTTGTTGGTATAATGCAAGTTGTTCTTGTT
>RFJO01000026.1 GCA_003694495.1 Candidatus Woesearchaeota archaeon | reverse complement strand
GTTCTCCCGAAATGATGCAGCGTTTATTGGATGAAGCAGAACCAACTCAGGTATATGTAACCTTGTCAGCTCCAACAAAAGAAGTTTACCAGAAGACATGCAATCCCTTAATCCCTGACCAATGGGAAATGATGGTAAAGTCTTTAGAGATATTAACCAAATTTAAGCGTAGCACAATCCGGATGACTTTGGTAAAGGGCTTAAACATGCTTGACCCGGAATCTTACGCTAAGCTTTTATTAAAGTACCCTGTTAAATTTATTGAGTTAAAGGCTGCGATGGCTGTAGGTTATTCTAGGTACAGAATGGAATACTCTTCCATGCCTTTACATAGTGAAATAAAAGATTTTGCTGAAAAAATCTGCAACCTTACCGGTCTAAAAATAATTGATGAAAAACCTAATTCAAGAGTTGTACTATTAATGAAAGAAGATTTTAAGGAAAGGAGATTAAATTTCGATTAACCTTCCTTCAGGTCCGGGGTTTATTATTAGGGTTTTATTCAACACTTGCATTTGGTTAAGATTTTCGTGTATATGCCCGCACACCCATAACATTGGTTTATGTTTTTCAATATAATTAGTGTACGACTTGCACCCGGTATAACCTACACCTTCGATCATGTCAAGCTTGGTTCCGTATGGTGGCCCGTGTGTAAGTATTATCACAACATCATCTTTTTTTACGGTTTTCTGGAACAGCTTTGTTGTTTTTTCAAATTCCTTGTCAACTTTTGCAAACCCTCCGCCGCCATAACCAAAGAACACGTACTTGTCAAGCTGGTAACTTTTTTTATGCAGGAATATTGCGTTTTTGCACATCTTTTCAGCTTCATACATTTGTTCCTTAGTTTCATGGTTGCCGTGTATAAACAGGAAAGGCTTATCCAGTTTGCATATTTTTTTAATGATTTGGTTAGTTTTTCTTCCCCAGTCTGAGAAATCTCCGCAGCTTACTATTATGTCAGCTTCTTTGCTTTTTTTTAAAATAGTTTTTAGGGCAGCCTTTTCCACGTGAAGGTCTGTAAATGCAAAGATTTTCATTTTAATAAAGAAACATTGGATTGTATAAATAATTTATGATAAAGATATTACCACCACAAACTATATAAAAAGTATGATACCATATGATAAATGGGGTGATAACTTTGGACAAATCTGTTTTAAGTTACCTGGAATTAATTTTAGCAAAGCAAGGCTTATCTGGAGCTTTATGTAAAATTAGCGTCAATGAAGATTATATAGTAACTAGTTTTAGCTATGCTCCTCCGGAAGACATTTATTCAAAGGTTCCTAAAAAGATAAGAGGTTATACTATAGTATTTGACTGGCCGGAAGAATATAAGATAATGTTAGAAGGCAATTAAGTACCTTCTCTCCAGCTAGAGAGGTATTTGACTTGTTCAGGTGTTAGTTTATCAATCTCTACACCCATTGCTTCAAGCTGGAGCTTTGCAATCTCATCATCAATCTCTTCAGGCAATTTTATGACTTCATTTTCAAGCTTGTTTTTTACAAGGTACTCGCACGCAAGCGCCTGTCCGCAAAAACTTGTTGCCATAACTTCTGACGGGTGGCCTTCTGCTGCAGCAAGGTTTACCAATCTTCCCTCAGCGCAAAGATAAATCTTTTTACCGTTGCTGAGCTGATACTCTTCAAGAAAAGTTCTTATTTGTTTCACACCCTGTGCCATCTTTCTTAATCCTTTAACGTCAATCTCTATGTCAAAATGCCCGGAGTTTGCGATGATTGCGCCATTTCTCATTTTCGTCATATGTTCAGTGCTTATCACATGCTTGTTCCCTGTAAATGTACAATAAATATCTCCTTTTGCTAGGGCTTTTTCAATGGGCATAACTTCAAACCCGTCATACTTTGCCTGTAATGCACGAAAACTGTCAACCTCTGTAACGATAACGTTTGCGCCCATGCCTTTTGCCCTTAAAGCAAACCCTTTCCCGCAGTTGCCGTACCCAACCACGACTACAGTCTTGCCTGCAAAAAGTATGTTCGTTGCCCTGATTATGCCGTCTATGGTAGATTGCCCTGTACCATAATAGTTGTCAAGCAAATGTTTTGTTTTATTATCATTGACTGCTATTATAGGGTATAGCAACGCATTATCTTTCACCATTGCTTTTAAGCGTATTATCCCTGTTGTTGTTTCCTCGCATCCTCCAATAATTCCCGGGATAAGGTCTTTATGTTTCATATGTATTTCAGAAACAAGATCGCACCCGTCATCAATTGTTATTTGCGGTTTAAAATTTATAACATTGTTAAGGAACCTGTAATAGTCTTCATTTGTCTCGCCCTTGTAAGCCCACACTCTTACCCCTTCTTTAGCCAACGCAGCTGCAACATCGTCTTGTGTTGATAAAGGGTTGCACCCGGTTATAGCAACCTCTGCCCCGCCAGCCATTAAGGTTCTTACAAGGTTTGCTGTTTCTTTTGTCACATGCAATGCAATCCCTATCCTGATTCCATCTAAGGGCTTTTCATTTTCAAACCTTTCTTTAATTTTCATTAAAGATTTCATATGTTGTGCAGCCCATTCAATTTGTTTTACGCCTTGGTTTGCCAGAGTTATGTCTTTCACTTCATAATCTTGCATTATTATCACCAATTTTTTTAAAATAAGATAAATTTAAATACATTATTTGCTTATATTTGAACAAAATGGATAATTTTTTTAAAATATCTGAACAGGATTGGAAAATAATAAACGTGCTAAAAAACGATTCAAGGATGTCTATAAGGGACATCGCAAAGGTTACAAAGTTAAGGCCGACCACTGTGCATAACCGGATAAAAAGGTTAAGGCAAGATGGCGTAATAGAAAAGTTTACTATAAAACTTGACAATAAAAAGTCCGGGCAGGAGTTCATTGCGTTCTTGTTTGTTTTAACATCCCAAAAGATAGACGCAAAACAATTCAATAACCCTCACATAAAAGAAGTGTTCGGGGTAACAGGCGAGTTTGATTTGTTGTTAAAGTGTAAGTTTAAGGACATTACAGAGTTTAACGATTTCCTAATAAATTTTCGTGATAATAACCCGGTAAAAAAGACAATGTCATTAGTCTCAACTTGTGTTATCAAAGAAGACGTTTAGGAATATTGTTTTATATCTCTTAACAAATCAGACGCGATAAAACTATAACCTTTATTTTTTTTCATTTTATCTCCTATGGTTGTAACAACCTTTACAGCTTCATACGCCGCGTTAAACTTGTCCATTCCCTGCGCAACCAACCCTGCACATAACCCTGCTACCACGTCGCCAGTTCCAGCCTTAGTCATCCCAGGGTTGCCTTTTTTGTTTAGCTTTACCTTATCTTTTGTTGCGACAATGTCAACCTTGCCTTTTAGCAATATTACATTAGTCTTTGCAGCTTTTTTTACGATTTCAATATCTTTTTTCAGGTTGTTTGTTAATTTCTTTCCGCTATAAACTTCAAACTCTTTCCTATGCGGTGTCAGTATAGCGTTCTTTGGTTGGTTCACGCACTTTATAGCATCAGCGTCGATTATCAAAGGTTTTTTACAATTTTTTACGAACTCGTTTACAAAGGCTTTTGATTTCATCCCTAAGCCATTTCCTACGAGCACAGCGTCAAATTTTTGTGAAAGTTTTAACAAAGCTTTAACATGATTTTTGTTAATCTTTTCCCCCTTGAGTTTAAACGTGATCAAATCAGGCGATAAACAATTAACTGCCCATGCAACCTTTTCTGGAGCGGCAATTGTTACAACGTCTACTCCTGACCTTAGCGCCGCAATGCCTGCAAGGCACAATGCTCCAATATAATCTTTCGAGCCGCCGATTATCAAAAGTTTGCCATTGTCTCCTTTATGTGAAGACAACTTTCTTTTTTTCCATAAAGACTTAATAAAATTCATTTCATTATATGTTCTTTTACAAACTCAGTCACGCCTTGCTTTTTTACGACTTTGCTTTTTTTAAGTTCATCTTCTTTTTTAATAATGTCGTCAAGAGAATTGTTTATTTCGTTTATTATTTTTTCATAATGTTGGAGCTTTTTATTTTCCCTTTTTAGTTTAGCTTCCAGCTTATTCTTTTTTGAAGTAAGCAAATTAATAT
>RFJO01000025.1 GCA_003694495.1 Candidatus Woesearchaeota archaeon | reverse complement strand
AGTTTAGAATACTAAGCATAAGTTTATGAAGTATTTTTTACTTATGGTTATGCTGTTGCTGTTAACAGCGTGCAGCCAAAATGTGCAAAAACAAAATGAACCTATAATAATGGAGGTAAGTAACATGAAAATTACAAGCCCTGTTTTTGAAAATAATGGGGATATACCGTCAAAATATACATGTGATGGGAAAGATGTTAACCCGGAACTTGTAATAGAAGATGTGCCAGAAAATGCTAAAACTCTAGCATTGATTGTGGATGACCCTGATGCGCCGGCAGGCACGTGGGTCCACTGGGTTGTGTGGAACATTCCGAAAGATATTGGTAAAATTGAAGAGGATTCTGTGCCTGGAATAGAAGGGATGAATGATTTTAGAAAAAATTCTTACGGGGGACCCTGCCCGCCGTCAGGAAAACATAGGTATTACTTTAAACTCTATGCTCTAGATGCAATGCTAAACCTTGATGCAAGCGCTACAAAAAAAGATCTTGAACTGGCTATGCAAGGGCATATACTGGCAAAAGCTGAAATCGTTGGGTTGTATAGCAGGGTTTAACGTTATTTAAGCTTGCAACTATGGTTGCAGTTGCCTGAACATCTTGAACCGCCCGGAGAGTTTGCTTCTTCAAGCAATTCTAACGAGTTGTTAAAGTAATCGTCTACAGTTTCTTTAACTGTTCTATTATCTTTAGGAAGATAAACGTCTATGCCTTTTCTTTCAAAAACAGCGTAAGCACTGCAGCCAATATGGCCAGTGATGACAGCTTCAACCCTGTACTCTTTTGCCAAATCGCTAGCTAAACCTGGCCCGATGCAAGAGTTGTCTTGAATAACATAATGCGTGTCGTGTTGTTTAATTCTCCCATCCCAGTAAATTATTGCAACATGCTTAGTCTTGCCAAAACATTCGTTGACTTCGGAGTCTAATGTGTTGCCTTTGCTGACAATTGCGATCCTTCTCATTTTTTTAGCCTCCTTTCTAAGCCGCCACTATGCAACTTTAAATAATCTTCTAAGCTTAACGGCTCTAGAATTAAATCAATAATTTCTTCCCTTAATTTGTAAATAGATAAGTATGTCCATGCAGCTTCAACGCCACGAAGAAGCATATAACCTGTAAATGCAGTATCCATATTTAAAAGCTCATACATTGTATGATTAATAGAATAATAAAACTATTTAAAATTTATGATAGTTTCTAAAAGATTTTACCAATAAATATGCCAATAATATAACCCAAAACTGCAGCGCTTATGCCGACTATAGCAAGTTCAATGCCCTCTTTCCACCAAGTGCCTAATGTTAGCTTTGCTTTATAAACGCCAGTGAAAAATAACGCAATAACAGAGATTATGACAGAAATTATTGTGCCAACTATTATGTTGTCAAGGAAGAAAAAAGGTAACAATGGCACTAATGAACCGATTATGGCGCTTAAGCCGATAACGAAAGCGTTGAAGATGGGATGCTCAAACCCTTCCAAGGACATGTTTAACTCTTCTTTCATCATTGTCTCAATTAACACTTTTTTGTTTGAACTGATCTTGTCAACAATTTTGTCAAGCAAATTGCCGCTAAAACCTTTATCTGCATAAATTTGCCTTATTTCTTTTTTAGCTTCGTCCAGATTGTTTTCGGTTTCTTTTTTTTCCTCAAACCATTTACGTTTATACAAATCCCTGGCTGCAACTGAAGAAGTGTAACCAACCCCTGCCATAGACAATGATTCTGCAAACGTGGCAGCTAAACCCGCAATAATAATAAGTTTAACATCCTGGGTGGCGCCGGCCATTGCCAATAATATGCCTAGAACGTTTACTAAGCCGTCCTGGCCGCCTAAAATGATGTCCTTAATATGAATCTTCATTAGTTTATAACCAGTAATTTTTGTTTAAATATTTTGCTGTTAGATTAAAATTTTACAAAAACCTTTATAAATTAGGACTAAAAAATGATAGTATTATGATAAGAGTAAAAATTGATAGAGCGAAAATTGAAGATTGGTGCGATAATTTGAGTGAATGTTGTAGTTTCCTAAAACGATTTTTTGTGCCTGCAAGAGAAAGGCAGGATTATAATAAAACGCTTATGCTTTATATGCAAAGCCTTGAGCAAGGTATGAAGGATGAAAAGTATGCTAAAATGTTTCAAATGTCTTCTGAGGAGTTTAAGTTTTTTCACAATGAATTAATGGACGCTTTTCATGACATAGTAAGTTTGCATTATGAGCATAAGCCCGGAAGTTATTATTGAGTCATTCTTTCAAGATACAATTTTAATTTTTCTTTTACCTGTAATTTTAAGTTGTCATCTATATCAAGATTTTTAACTTCTCCATCCCAATCAATTTCAGGCATGTTAGTCAAAACACTTTTAAATTCTCTTCCTGTTTTTTTAACATCATTTACAATTGTCTTTGCTTGCATTGTGTTAAACATTTTTGTTGCAGAAAATTTGGTAAACGCGTTTGCGCCAGCATCTAAAATTTTGCCAACTTCTTCGTATCTTCTAGGCGTGGTTCCTGCAATTATTTCTAATTCCGGAAAAGTAATCCTGGTTTGGGCAATCCACCATAGATATTCTTCTGTGGAAGGCCCTCCAGAACTTTCAAACTCTGTGCCTTTAACTGGCTTTAACGCGTAAAAAGTAATCCGGTTTAAGTTATGTTTTTTTATAAAATCAGCTAGCAATTGGAAATCTTCTTTTTTCTCACCCAACCCTATAACAATAGTTATGCTTTTTAGCAAATCTTTGGCGTTTGAAAACATTTGTTCATAAGGTTCAATTGGCTTGTCAGGGCAAATTTTTTTATGCAATTCTGGGTTAATACACTCAATTGAAGCAACAATGCCTTTCACATAAGGTCTAAACAACTCTAAGTCTTCTTGATTTATTGCGCCCAAGTTTAACCAGATCTTTTCACCGTAAACTTTGCTTACCAATCTAGTAATCTCGACAAGCTCATTTAAAGGGAAAATACCATAACCGCCAGTCAAGAATTCAATACGCCAGTTTAGTTTTTTGCAAAGTAAAGCTTCAACAAGGATGGATGGTAAAGACCTTTTAGCGTTCTTTGAGTACCTTATTTTGTGCTTTACTGTAGAACGAAAACAAAATTTGCATGTGCCTAGTTCGCAGTACCAGCTAAGAAAGATGCATCTCCCGTACCAGCAAACGTTTGGAAAGTTTTCGTGGTAAACTTTGTTTGCTTTTTTAATAAGGTCGTCCATGATTAATCTTGGAAAATGAGGTTATTTAAAAATCTATCCCACCATGGATTTGATAACGTAAACAAGGATTATGATTAAGCACGCCTGAAAAAGGGTTTCAAGAAAACCGCCAGTGCGGAAAAAGCCTCTAACATGAAATTTTGATATTGGACGAAATACCTGAAGACCTTGCAGTGTTAGCATGTCTAACAATAAATGGCTTAGATAACCTAGCAAAGATGCAAAACCTAAAACACCTAAGCCGAAATAGTCAAACGTTATGAACAAAAGCAAAGGCGGGTAAATCGTGTGCAATAGTCCTCTATGACCAAACAAAAGGTTAGCAATAAAAGAAGTTTTTTTGTAACGTCTGCCAATCTTGCTTTTGGTTGTGTCTATGTCTGGTAAAAGGCCAGAAAGGATGAAAATGGTTAAAAAAAGCCATTTTTGCGTTGGGGAAAGGTATTGTACAAGAATAAGACCCATAAGAATGTTAAATATTAAATGTGTCCTGAAAATCATTTTTCTAAAAATTTGGCTACTTCTTTAGGGTCTGCAACCTTGGCAGAGAAGGCGTTTAGCTCTAACCTGTCAAACATTTCATTTTTTACAACCCTGCCACGAACGTCTAACGTTTCGAGCATGAACTTGTCTTTAACTTCCCTAAATTTCTCAGCGTTGTCTTTTAGTACAGATACATCATCTATGCTTAATAATTCGTTTACACTATCTCTAAATAGAACTACCCTAATGTTGTCTGTGCCGTCATCCAGGATGAAGTTTAAAATGGGTATAAGTTTTGTTTCAACCTTGCCGTGTTCAGGACATTCGTTGTTTTCGTTAACTTTTTTGTTGCATTCTTTACATGCAGTATAAAACCTTGGCTCGAAAAAGTTTACAACAGTGCCGTAAACTTCAACAACATCGTTCATGTTTAAATCCTTGATAAATTTTCTTTCAGTGCGGGAAAACGATTCTGTCTGGGCAATGTTTACAGACTCAATCTTAACGTTTTCTGGGTTAATTTCAATGCTTGAACCTGAACCTAAGTGGACTTCTTTAAATCCGTTGTTTTCCCTAACATAAGCGCCTTTGACAAGTATTGTTGAATCTTCTTTTATTGTGTTGTTTTCTATTAATTTGATAAGCTCTTCATCCCAGACAACTATCCGCACCCTGCCAGTCTCGTCACCAACTAGCATGGAAGCAACTTTGTTTTCTTTGTCGTTCCTAGTGAAGGCCCTGACATCGTATAACTTTAACACTTTTGCAGCAACAATAATGTTGCGCATCATTGGGGTTAACTCTTTAATTTGATACTGGCGTTCCTTGGATAAGTTGTTGTAAAGGTTTACACCTAACTCTGTTGCAACAATGTGTGCTGCGCCTTCTTTGGAAATTAAATCAGATAACTTGTCTAGTTTTTCTTTAACTTTTAAAAAAATCTCTTCATCTGTTAAGCCTTTTTCTTCCTTGATTTTTGCAACAATTTGGTCGTATGTAAATCCAATCATTAAAATCACACCTTTTTATCAGAAGAATAATTAAAAGATTTATAAAGATTTAGGTAAAAAAAATTAAGTAAAGCTTTTAATCCAAGCTTTAATTTTTTCTTTTATAGAACTAACTTGGGCGCCACAGTCTTCCCTGCAGTTTAATGGTGTTTCATAGTCGCTATTGCATGTGCCGTCGCCGCAAACAATTAATCTAGGTGAAGGCAAACAGTCTTGTCTGCAGATTATCATTGATTCTTGTTGCTGGCATACATGGTCGCCACAAAATGCTGGAAGATCATCAGTTGGGCTGAAAGTCTCACAATGGTCTGAACAAGCGTTCTTTGCAAATGCTTTCCATTCATCTTCAGTCATGCACATGTCTTCTATTGAATCAGAATATCCGTCAGTGCATTCAAACTTTGCAGCAGAGTAACTGTTTTCGTCGCATTTGTTGTCAAAGTCCAAAGATGAAACTGAACAAATCTCTCTTGATTTTTTGCAGTCTTCGGGACAAGTTTCTTTATCTTCGTCATCGTTGCATACGCCGTTACCGCACCTATCCTTATGAGTTAGGATTGATTCTTCACAATCTTCAGGACATGTTTCTCTATCTTCGTCATCGTTGCATACGCCGTTCCCGCACCTATCCTTATGAGTTAGGATTGATTCTTCACAATCTTCAGGACATGTTTCGTCATCCTCATTATCATTACAAACGTTGTCGCCACAGTATTCTTCAGATGTTTGGATTGCACCTGCATCTACAAGGTCTAGCTTTGATGATGATAACCTTAACAATGTTAAAATCGCTTTTAATCTTTCATCAAGAGTTTTGCCTTCTTCTAACTTATTTTTATCTTCGCCTGAAAGTTTGCTGGCTTTTTCGTCAATATCTTGTGTAACATCTTCAATCCTTTTTAATAATAACTCAGTCATTTCATTGGATGGTTTTTCATTTGAAGGTGTTGGAAAACCTAAACTTACACATGCACCGTCTTTACAACCTGAACTGCATTCTACAAGCTCTTTGTCAGCTTTGCCATCCTTACATAAATATTCAACTAAAGATGTTGAGTCAACGCATAAATCTGTGTACGACTCGCCTTGATAGCTAAGCTCGCCTTTTACAAAATTGTTGCCTTCATCACTGTCCACACAGATTTCTTCAGGGCTTATACATTTGCCATTTTCACATTTTGAACATTTTTCTTTTACAACCACAAGATTATCTTCCATGCAAGCAAACTCTACAATGGTTTTGCCGTCTTCACAATAATCTTCAAAAGAATACCCAGAGGTCTTAGCTTCACTGGCAGTATAAAAATCAAGGCCACTATCCATATCCAGACAATCTTCACCTAATTCAACCGGCTGGATCTCAGTGTCAGTACAGGCGCCGTCATTACATTCGTAACATGGGTAAAGTTCATAAACAATGTTGTCAAGTTCGCCACAAGTGGCTTCAAGCAACCCGTTTTTTGTGCAAGTGTCTAAGTATTCCATGTTGTTAACACTTACAGCGCCACGGACGGCTTGCGCATCGTTGCCTGCATCCTTGTCAAGGCAACTGTTGCCTGTTACGGCGCCAGTGAGTTTGGCGTCTGAAAAAAATTCAGAAAAAAATCCGGCCGATGTGAATGAACTTAATAACAAAATAGTTACCAAAAATAATGAAACTTTTTTTATCATAGATTTTACACCTCTTTATTAAAAAATAAAGAATAAATAATATTTATACTTTTCCCTATGGTTCTAGCCAGATTTTTACTGGCGGGATCTCGTCCTGGTAAGCAAAATTGGTTAAAGTTAAGGTAAGTTCACTTGGCTTATCACCAAGGTTGGTTGGGTCTATGCCTTGAATCTCACACGAAATTGTTTTCTCTCTTGT
>RFJO01000024.1 GCA_003694495.1 Candidatus Woesearchaeota archaeon | reverse complement strand
TGACAACTTAGTGTATTGGTATTTTGATTCAGATATCTCTGATATTGATATGTGTATTTCAGCTAAAGACAATTGCTTATGGGGCCTATTATTAAATTCTGTTGGAAAAAAAGCTAAGGCAATAAAGGTTGTTGAGTCTATGAAGAAGATAGATCTAGTTAAGGATGATAACTTAGTGTATTGGTATGTAAAAACAAAAGGTATCGGTGGAAATATGATCATTAATGCAGAATGTAACGCCTTATGGGGCATGTTGTTGAATGCTGTTGGATATAGAGATAGAGCAATCCAGGTTATTGAATTAATGGAAGAGATCGGTTTAGTTAGGCCTGATGGTTTGGTAAGTAGCAATGTAGAAACGAATGGTTCTGATGGGGATATGAATGTTTATTCTTATTCTAATGCTTTATGGGGACTTTTATTAAATGCTGTTGGCTATAGAGATAAAGCTAATCAAGTTGTTGAATCAATGAATTACTTGAGAAGTTTAGTTAGAGATGACGAATTGGTATTTCACAGTGAAATACGATATAGTTCCGATAAAGAGAACAAGATTTTTTCTGAAGATAATGCCTTATGGGTTCTGTTATTGAATTCGCTCGGCTATAAGAATAAAGCTAAGCAAGTTATTAAATCTATGAAAAAATTAACAAATTTAGTTAGATCTGATAATTTAGTGAGTGATTTTGTTAAACTAGATGGCTCAAATAATATTAAATATGTTAAATCTAGCAATAATGCCTTATGGGGTTTGTGCCTTCATCCAGAAGGTTATAAAGTTTTCACAGGTGAGCTATCATAGTAAAATTTGGCAAAACACTTATAAATAAACACCATAAGATAAGGTAATACTATGGGCTTTTTAAGGAATTTATTATTAAGCAGCGTTGCAGGGCTCGAATTGCTTACATTAAACCCCTCAAAAGCTACAGCTAAGCCAAAACCACCAATAGTAAAAAAAACAGATTTCAGGTTAACAAAAAAACTTAAGCATCCAGCCTTTACCTTCCCTAAAAAGGAGAAAGAAAAAAAGTTCACTTTACCTACCTTTTCTGGTTCAACTTTTGGCAGTTTCAGCCAGCTTAGCTATTTAATCCCTAAAGGCATAGAACTTAGGAAAGACGGAAAACTTTGGTATAACGACTTAAACTTTGATGTAAGGAACGAAGATTTTTTTGAAAAGTTAAAGTTTTACATAAATTCAGGCATACCTTTATACAATACACCAATAGACGGTGTAGGCAACGACATTTTAAACATGCACCCTTTAAGTGAAATGAACGCAGGCGATTTAAAAATCCCTGAATGGTTTAAAGTATTCAGGTTGTTTTATAACCTTACTGACCATAGCTTTGACGGGAAAACCTTTACTGCCAAAGGCCAGCTTATCGGCAAAAGCAACACATTTTCAGAGGCATATTCTGCCATTAACATAAAAAGCGGTCAAGATTTGATAAGGTACGAACACTCTGTACGCTACTCTGTATTAATTGATAGCAGCATGTCTATAACTGGCAAATTTGTTTTTGGAGACGGCTTAAATTTAGGAATCCACAGCTTAGAAAAATACTTCGGTTCTGCCTTCAACATGGACTTTTATTTAAAGATAATAGCAGATTTAACTTCATCCGAAAGCCACCAGTTCAGTTACAGGGTTCCGCACGGATGGAACGGTCTAGGATTCACAAGGCAACAATATTACCGTTCGATCAATTTTGAAAATTTAATTTTAAATGCTGAAGCAAGCTACGCCCAGTTAGAAAACTTAAACATAGCTGACATTTTGCTTAACAATTTTGGCCAAGAACGCACAATGCAAGGTGAAAGTTATTTTGCTTACGTTTATAGAAAAATTATGAAAAAAGATTATTGGTACTATTTAATAGCTGGGGCTTATTTTAATAAATTTAATCTAAACTTTCAATACAAATACAAAGAACAAAAATATACACTAGATTTATTTTCTAACCTTTTAACAGAATTAAACGATTATAACCTAGAATTTAACAAAGATAGAAATGAACTAAAACTAGGTTACGGTTTTGTCGCCGGATTAAACATAGGCAACATATTTTATCCATATATTGGCTCAACCAACTTTCCATACGATAGTCAGTTGTTTGGTGGCATCATTTCAACAAAATGGTTTGCTTTTGACGCCCAGCTGTTAAACAATAGCTACAAATCCGACTCTGCAAAATTCAATTTTGAATTTGCCATCCCTTTGACAAAAGGCACAAGCTTGGACAATATTTTAAGGTTTTATCAAGAACGTACAACTAACATAATAAGCCCTATGTCAAGCAAATTCACTCTGGAAGAAAATTTAAGAAGGCAAGCATACTCAAAAACTAAAGGCCTAACTTTAACCGGTAGAGTTAATCTAAATGAATCATTGTTAAGCATTCTGGCAAACAACAATCGTTCTTACCTAGAACTAGGTTTTGCTGGTGCTTATGAAGGCAGTTTACGTGCTTTCACGCGTATAGGTTACAGAAACATTGGATTTATTATAAACTATGGAAATCGAAAAAACAAAAAAACCAACTCTGAAGGCCATTATGCTACTTTAGGCTTGGTTGGAGACTTCAAGCAAATTTTCTTAAGGATAGACGCTAGTATCTGGTTCAGCGAGAACTCCGGTTACCAGCATTATCCTTCTGGTTACATCAGGCCAAAACAAGAAAAATATTTTTTGTTGAGCGTTGGTGGGGTCTGGTAAATTTATTCTAGCAAGATTGCAGGTTTGCTAGGCAAAGCCTGTGACGCTTTCGGGTTATCAGCATTTTCCTCAAGCACAACCTCTACCTTTAACCCTAGTTCAGATTCAAAAAACTTTTTGTTTTCCTTTAACGCTTCAAAGTCTTCCATCTGGTTAAGCACCATCCTTGGCAACCTTGAAGGGTTTTTAATGAACATAGGTATCATTTTAGCGATTTCTTTCCCATGCTCAGTTTTAACAAACATTTTAATCAAATCCCCGACATTCCTCGTTAATTTCATTTCTTTTTTCAATTGTTCAATGAAAAAATACTTCCATTGCGCTGACACAAACAATGTAATCTTTTTAGGGTTTTCAATCTTTGCAAGATCTTTTATCTTCGCCATGTCAACCAACACTGAACCTACAAACTCTTCCAAGAACTCTGCCCTTTCATCAATCTTTTTCTCATCATAATTCGGCCACTCAGCCACAGACACAAACCCTTCTTTTTTCATAGTTTTCCACATTTCTTCACATATATGTGGTGTGAACGGTGCAAGCATTTTCACTATACTTTCCAATGCCCACTGCAACAACTTCTTATTATGCTCTCCTGAAGTCCTTTTTAGGTACCATTTTATAACTCTTATCAATTCAAAGTAAGATTTCTGTATAGCTGTCCTGAAAAGAGTATCATCCATCGCATCGGTAGTTTCTTTGATAATGATATTAACTTTGGACTCAAACCAGTCGTCTATCTTTCTTCTTTGGTCACAACCAGTAAAATAGTTGTCCTTGATAAGTTTATGAAGCTGTTCAAGTTTCTGGTAAATTGTTCTAGCAAATTGTGAATCCCAGTTAGGATCATCCAACCCTTCCCCGCCGTTTAGTATGGTAATCCTTGAAGCATCAGCGCCATAATCCTTTGCCATAACCCTTAATGGTATCATATTACCAAGGCTTTTCGACATTTTTTGCCCGTCAACTGTAACCCATCCGTTAGCACCTATACCATTTGGCCAATGATCTTTATCAAACATCGCTACATGGTTAAACAGATAAAATGTCAAATGGTTTTGGACTAAATCCTTGCCTGAATTTCTAAAATCACAAGGGAACCAGTAAAGAAACTCTTCCCTCATTTTATCAACACTTTCAACTTCTGGCTTTTCACCTTTACCATAAAACACATAATCAAAAAATTCAGGCGTAAGCTTTTCCGGGTCAACATCTTTTATCAAATGCGCAATGGTGTAATATGCAGGGTATATTGTACTATCAGACAAACTTTCTATCAGCCAGCGTTCATCCCACGGCAGCCTTGTCCCCAACCCTTTTTCCCTCGTACAAGCCCATTGATGTAACCAATCAATTGTATGCTCAAACTGCGGCCTGACTTTCTCAGGATAAAGTTTAACTTGTTCCAGGCACTTTCTCGTTTCATCTTTCCACTCTTCATTGCCATAATCAATAAACCACTGGTCGTCTACAATTTTCACTATACAATCTGTCAAACACCTGCAAACAACTTTACCGGTAAGCTCATAAAACAAATCAGCCTCATTTTTTTCAAGAAGCATTTTTTTAACTTTTTCTTTAGCATCCATCACTTTCATTCCAGCCACACCGTCACAATTCTCGTTCATGACCCCTTCATAAAACCCTTTTTTATATACAAGTTTTTTAGCTTCTTCAAGTTTTTCACGCTCATGCTGGTTCTTTATTTTCATATCTTCTACAACCTTAACTGCCGCCATATCGCCAAGCTCTTTAGAATCAATTATAGGCACAGGCTCAATCCGTTTCACAATCTCAGGCAATACGCCATACTTCTCCAGCTCTTCCGGGTGCTCTTTCAGGTCTCTCAACCCGATATAATCATCGGGCGCATCTGACGGCACAGACGTCACAATGCCTGTACCTTTTGAGGTATCACAAAAATGTGAAGGCAATATAATTATTTCCTTATGTATAAATGGAGCTTTAACATATTTACCTATAAGTTCTTTACCTTTAATCTTTTTAACAACTTCAACTTTTTTATCTTGCTGTTCAAGCTTTTTCGCGCACTCTTCCGACACAACCCACTTTTCACCATCAACCGTTGCTTGCACATATTCATTTTCAGGCCCAACCCATAAATTAGTTTGCCCGAAAACAGTTTCCGGCCTTAACGTTGCGGCAATAATATACCCATCATCATACTTAAACTTCAACAACACAAACTCCTGCGCAGTTTCGCCTTCACCTTTGCTTCTTGAATGATCTGATACGGCCTCATTATCCTTCGGACACCATACAACAGGAAACTTACCTTTAACAACATAATTTTTATCTTTTAACTTTAAAAACTGCCACCTGATAAATTTATCATAATGCGGGTTTAAAGATGTTGTAATAAAATTCCTTCTCCAGTCAATTGACACACCCAATGCAGTTACATCTTCCTTCCAAGCTGGCGCAAATACCTCAACCCAATGTTTCGGGTCAGCAAATTTAGGTATTTCCTCATCACTAAACCCTTGATCTTTAAGAATCTTAATCTGTTTTTCTTCTCCTTCCTTAACCCTTTCTGCAGCAGACACAATCGGCGACCCAGTACAATGCCATCCTTGCGGAAACAACACATTATATCCTTTCATACGCTTATATCTTGCAAAGGCCTCTACTCTCATCATAGTATAAGAATGTCCAATGTGCGGGTAACCATTTATATATGGATAAGGAAACGTCACAAAAAACTTAGGCTTTTCTTCATCAATTTCAGGCTCAAACAATTTTGCCTCGGCCCACTTTTTCTGCCATTTGCTTTGAATTTCAATAAAATCTGTCATTTTAGGTTAAAGTAAAACTCATTTTTCTTTATAAATGTTTTTGCTAAACATTAAATAAATAAGCAATATTACAGTAGACAACGGCATTAAAATATAAGGAAAAATCTTTTTTTCATCTTTCTTCTTTTTTATCTTAAAAGAATTAATTATGTTTGAACCTTGCTGCACTTCCTGCACTTCAACTTCTTCAGACACAACATTAATTACTTTTTTTTCTTTCGACTTTAATTGAAATGTATTAACCTCATTAGCTTCTATAACTTTATAACTTGCATTAGTTTCAAGATCATTCATTACAACTATTTTTCCTCGGTCCAAGTTTGTCGGTGTAACAGTTAACGCTGAACACAGCGGCAAAGTTAATAAAAAAACAATTACCCACCTCATTTTTCCATTACGATTTTCAAGAACCCGTTAAACTTCCCGCTTGGCACATTCTCAGGCAAATTAAGCCTAAACCTTAACTCATTACCGAACAACTCTCTCGGTTCATCTAACGACAACCATTCACCGTCATAAACTTCAAAATATTTCTTATCCAGCATATCATTCACATTATAGAAGTTGCTAATTTCAACTATTTTTTTAAGATTTTTGGAAACCTCAATTTCAACCGTTTCTTCTTCAGAATATTGTCCAGGTATTACTTCGCTAAAAACCAGCTTAGGCGTTTTAATTTTTGCCGAAAACTTTTCAAAAAACTCAAAGCTAAGAGTTTCATTTACCACTTCATTTCCATCATCAACAAAGACTCTTAAACTTTGCTCACCTTTAGAATCGTTGTCATATAACACAAAACTACCTGTATAAATAGAATTGTTTAATGTTAATTCATATTTTCTATTAAACACTTCAACATAGACTTGTTTTATGTCTTCAATACCGTTTTTGTCTGTAACATTAACTTTTATTTTCACATTCCTATAACTTTCCGTTCCAGGCAAGATCTGTATGCCATTATCCTGAAAGTCATCTTCTACTGTTACATTATTAATAACAGGCTTGACATTAATTATGTTAACCTCAACACCTATATTATCATCTTCTCCTCTCCCCGGTGTACCGTTAAATTTCCCTTCTACAAATGAGCCGTTAACCAGCACAATTGTTTTACCCTTATCAACGCTTAAGTTATAACTAACAGCCACAGACTTTGTCATGTTTGTCAAGTTAATCGAATCATGCAATTTTAAAGACATATAGCCATCCACAGCAACAAACCCGTCATCCCACACGCCATTATTGTTGCCGTAATAACTTTCAAAACTTTCGTTATCCTTATCAACACCATCAACAAGTTCTCTTGCAATGACTACGTACTGTCCAGGAAAAATTACAACATCATCAAAATCATAACCGTCCAGTTTCCAGCCTGTCAAATCTATTGGGTAAGACGCGTTATTATATATCTCAACCCACTCACCGTCTGTCTGAGATATTACAGGGTCAAACATTATTTCTGTAATTTTCAAATCTGCTCTTGCAAACCCTACCAATAAGAGTAAAATAATAATC
>RFJO01000023.1 GCA_003694495.1 Candidatus Woesearchaeota archaeon | reverse complement strand
GGCCAAGACTCTTCAATATCCATTTTATATTTCTCAACTAACTTTTTTATTTCTGAAGACACTTCCCCTGTTTCAATAGCCTTCACCAATTCTTTCCTAAGCTTATCATCAACTTTTCTCAAGTTTGCAAGTATAAACTTTAGCTTATCTTTATAATAATCTTTATTCTCCTCATATTCTTCAAAATACTCATGATAATTAAAATCTTCTTTATCCACATTTTTGTTCATTCCAATTTTTGCCAACACCATCGCATGCATCCTTTGCAGGAACTGTGTTTTATCTTCCATTTTCAACAAATCAGAGTAACCCTGCACAACAAGGTTAAAAGCAAACGGTGTAGGAATGATAGTTTTAATTTCTTTCACCTTAATTTTTTTATCAGTTAAATCTTTAACAACCTTCAACGCGTTATCCACGTCCATCAAATCTTCCATAACTTCCCTCCTAGCTTCCTTCAGTATAAAAAACTCATCCGATATCCGCCTCACTGCCGCCATCAGTATCATTGAGGACACCTGCTGCCTCCCTACCCTTTTGGTTTTGCCTTTATAACTCCTCAATATCATTAACGCCCTTGCTGCACAATGCCTGAACCTTCTCTTCATAACTTCGCTCCTGTCAACTGCAGCTTTAAGAATGTTATAAAAGTTATCCTTATTCAACAATTCAAAAGCTTTTTTTGCATTAACTTCTTTCTGGTAAGACAAATAAAACCCATTATCATTAACCCCAATTTCTACGTCCCTATGCTGCGTTTTCGCAATAGTCAAAGCTAAAGCCCTTGACAACGCATCATTAACCCTTCTACCGTAAAGCGAATGAAATATTGCTATCTTCTTACCCTTTTCATCAGTATAATTTTCAATTAACAGTTCTTTTTTATTAGGTATTATTGCATAATTATACTGTTGTTTAAAATATAGATAAATCGCATGCGCCGCATTTTTGTCAACATAAAGGTAGTCGTGTATAAATTTTATCACTTCATCTTTTCTTAACTTATTATCAAACTTTTCTTTCATCAACAGCCTAAACTTTTGCACACCCATTGCTATGTCAAACGACAACGGCAAGCTTTCAGAGTACCACGACGGCACTGTAGGCCTTCTACCTGGCGCTGGCTTAACTTGCGCCACCATCCCTCTTGAATATTTATACTGGTAACACTCTCCTCCAAGAACAAATATGTCTCCAGGCCTAAGCTTTTCAAGGAACCCTTCATCTATCATTCCTATTTTATAACTGCCGTTCTTAACTGCAACCCCTGTAGTATCAGGTATCGTGCCGATATTAGTCATGTACAACACTCTTGTCATCTTACCTTTTTTACCCAGCTTACGCTCGTCCCTGTCATACCATATCCTTGCGTATATATGCCTGTCCTCCAACGCATACTCGCCAGCGAGGTAAGACAACACTTGGTCATAATCGTTCCATTCAAGGTCTTTAAAACAATAACTTTTCTTCAGAACATCAAACAACTCCTTATCCTCCCACACCCGTTCAAGCGCCATGCCCATAACTTGTTGTGCAAGAACGTCAAGACAGTTAGTGGGTATATGCACTTTATCGATATTTTTTTCCATGGTATACTTTAACAACATTGAACATTCTACAAGGTCATCCCTGTCCATCACTATAAACCTTCCTTTAGTCACCGCATGCAATTGGTGCCCCGCCCTGCCAATCCTTTGCATTGTTCTTGCCACAGACTTCGGCGACCCGAGCAAGATCACTAAATCAATATAACCAATATCTATCCCCAGCTCTAACGATGTGGAAGACACCACAGCTTTAAGCTTTCCTTTCTTCAACGCATCTTCAATTTTATGCCTATGCTCCCTTGACAACGACCCATGGTGTGCGCCTATCAACGAAGACACTTCAGACGGCGGCCCTTCGTCAATCTCATAATAATTCTTGGGAAACCTTTCCTTAAGATGATGCACAACCCTTTCCGTTGCGCTCCTGGTGTTGGTAAATATCAAAGTAGTTTTATGTTTCTGTATTAACTTATCTATTAGCTCATACGTTTTTCTGCTAAGTTCCTCATAATTCACATTAATCAAATCCTTCACGGGGCTAAGCACCTTTAGGTCAGTCATTTTAATGAACTGCACATCGACAACTTCGCACTTTCTCCCGTTACCCACCAAAAACTTTGCAATCTCTTGCAGAGGCGCCACTGTGGCAGACAACCCCACCCTTGTCATGCCAGGGCTTAACAATTGCATTCTTTCCATTGACAACGACAAATGCACGCCTCTCTTATTATCGGCCAACGCATGTATTTCGTCAACTATGCACCATTGGACATGCCTGAACTTCTCCCTGAACTTCGGGGAAGTTAACAGTATCGCCAAAGACTCAGGGGTAGTTATAAGTATATGCGGCGAATGTTTCAACATTTTAGCTTTCTCTGCAGAAGTAGTATCCCCAGTCCTCAACCCCACCCTTATCCCCAAATCCTTTCCGGCAATCTTTTGTATTTGTTCCAACGGCTCTTGCAGGTTTTTCTCTATATCCCTGTTTAAGGCTTTCAGCGGCGAAACATACACACAATATATTTTATCTTCAAGTATCCCTTTGGTAGAAGAATCAACCAACTCGTTCAATATCGACAAGAACGCAGTCAACGTTTTTGTGGCTCCAGTTGGGGCTGACACTAAAATGTTTTTCCTTGAATGTATATCCATCACTGCAAACTTTTGCGGAAGGCTAAACTCTTCAAACCTTGAAAAGAACCACTTTTCCACTATCGGGTTAAGTATCTTTTTAAGTTCACTTGCAGTGTTTGGTTTTTTTTTAACATTTATCATAACATTTTTGCGCATTACACTTATTTATAAGGCTTTTGAAACTAGTTTCAGGATATATTTAAAAAGGGTTACATTTTTATTAGCATTAAAATGAACAAAAAACTTTTGCTCGGTATAGGCATAATGCTCATTGCATCTGTATTTTATTTTAGTTTTGCGAAAGAACCAGACATATCTAACGTTCAAGTTATCGAACATGTTAAGGGCCTTGACACTGCACTGGTTGAAATCATAGAATTCAGCGACTACGAATGTCCATTCTGTGTAAGGTTTGCAAGGCAGACATTGCCCATGATCAAAGAGAAGTATATTGACACTGGCAAAGTTAAGTTCATATTCAAAGACTACCCTCTAAAGTTCCACAAATTCGCACAGAAAGCAGCTGAAGCTGCCGAATGCGCTTCTGACCAAGGCAAATATTACGCAATGCACGACATGCTTTTTTCAAGAGGTGTAGGAAAGCCTGAACTTTACAAACAATACGCTAAAGAGCTTGGTTTAAACGAAGCTGAGTTCAACTCCTGCCTTGACTCTGGCAAATATGAAAATGCGGTGAAGGCTGAAATGGAGCAAGGCAAAAAGCTAGGTGTAAAGGGCACTCCTTATTTCATCATCAATGGGAAGGTTATCAAAGGCGCGCAACCGTTTGACGTGTTTGAAGAGGTTATTGAACAAGCATTAGCTGAAGCTTAAATTTTCTTAGGAATAAACTTGGATTTGGTCAAAAAGCCTCACCATAACCTTTTTATACTTTAATTCATTTAATATTGATACCACAAAGGAGGTGAAATTAATGGCATTCATAGAAACAGCCAGCAAAGAACTGCTTGATCCTCTTGTAAGTTTATGGCAAGGGTTTCAAAATGTCGCCATCGGCTTAGTTTTCGCAATAATTGTTTTGATCATCGGCTACCTTATTGCTTTAATTGTCGGCCATGTAATCAAAGTTTTACTTGTCAGGCTAAGGGTAGACAAGGCCGTAGCCAAATCCGAGTTGCCTAAATCCATCGGAAAGTTTAAGGTTTCTTCAATTGTAGGGGAAATCACAAAATGGTACATTTTCATAATCTTTCTTCAGGCAGCTGTTGACATGGTAAACCTTGGAACCTTATCCATTCTTCTGACAAAGTTTGTGTTATGGCTACCACAATTAATTGTCGCAGTGATTGCAGTTTTCTTAGGCTTGTTCATTGCACATTACCTAAGCCACTTGATTGAACGCGAATCAAACATGAAAGGCGTTAAGCTTATGAGCGCTTTATTCAAGATTTTGATCGTGTTCATATCATTGGTCATTGCGTTACAGCAGGTTGGCATAGAAGTAAGCATACTTCAGAACACGTTTTTGATAGTTCTGGCTTCAGCCGGCTTAGGTTTCGCGTTGGCAGTTGGGCTAGCATTCGGTTTAGGAATGAAAGACTCTGCTAAAGAAATGTATAATAAGCTTAAGAAGAAAGTTTAATTTTTTCATATATTTTTTTTAATTTTTCATAACTCTTTTCAAAATCCTCAAACTCTTTCATTGTCATCCTAGGTATTTCTGGTTCAATGATACCGTTTTTATTATACAACGGCAACCCTAAATAAACATCTTTAAACTTGACTGACATTAAAGACTTATCTTTCATCCCGAGCAAAAACTTCACATCTTCTAATATTGCAGAAGCCGGCGCAAACCTTGTATAGCCTAACACTTTAACAATGCTCGCCCCGTGCATTCTTAGCTTATTTTTAATTTCTTCTAAATTAAGGTTAAAACTTTCAATTGGTTGGTTATATATTTTTGCAGAACTATACAAAGGCACCATGGTGTCACCATGCTCGCCCACAATTGTTATGTCAACAGAATCAGGTTTTACATTAGCTGCCTCAGCTAAAAATCTTTTCGCCCTATACACGTCCATGCTCATGCCAAACCCGTACACTTTATCGTTTTCAGCATAATCACTTATAAGCTTTGTAACAATATCGACAGGGTTACTCACGTTAAGGATCTTGCCTTCATACTTCTTTCTTGCCAAAAATGTTGCAAACTCTTTTATCCTGGGAAAATCCTTTTCAATCCCCACAACTCTTAAATCTTCCGGAGCATAATCCCTATAATCATAGTTAGCTTTTATTGTTGTTACTACAACCTCAGAATCCAATATATCCTCAATTGATTTGCATTTTATAAGGCTTGGCTTAGCCTTAACCACTACACTTTCATCTGCCAAGTCTTTATATACAGCCTCAAATCTGTCAGACGTATCATAAATTTTTATTTTAGATACACTATCTTCCCTCAACAACCTTGAAGCCAAGCTAGCACCCACGTTCCCTGCGCCAACAATAGCAACCTTATACATTAATTTATCACCTCTACCATTGCCTCAACAAAATACCTGCCTTGATGCGGCAGAAACCAGTTAAACTCAGCTGAACCTTCGTTGTGTTTAACCATGTAAGCGTTAAGTTTTTTCCTTACAACCATGTAATCTTTTTTATCACCATAAACCACAGCCAATATATGCTTAAATATCTTCCGCTCATGCGCAAGTTTATTAGCATACTCAATCGCATTGTTTATGTCATCATATTTAGCTACAGCCACAACCATCGCCGGGATTTCTTCAAAAAAGAACCTTGAAGATTTTTCTGCGCCTTTCACCATTAAACACTGCAGGTTATGATCATATATATTTCCAAGCTTAGCCTTGAAATTAAACCTATCTTTTTCTATAAAACTCTTTATACTTTCCACTTCTACCTTAGTAAACAACCTCTTCTCTGCCATGGCATCAAACTCAGGTTTAACCTTCTCCAGCTCATTACAAAACTGGTCATACACTTTTTCGTCGACAAACACCGGCGTTGTAGAAATACAATGACATCCTTTCCCTGCCACTGCAGACAACATCACAGACCTTGCCGCAGTTTCAAGCTCAGCATTGTGTGTAACAAACACTATTGGCAAACCAGTCCCATACTTGAAAACATTCTTCGCCTCAACACCTTCCATAATTTTGTTTATGGTTTCATTTGATGCAAAAATTATCGAATGTTCAGAGTTTTTTATAAGCCTCCTTGTCATCTCAAGCGCATTCTCTGCTGACGACTGCCACGACAACATTTGCCCTGCACAAGAAAACCCTATATAATCAAGGCACTCAAACAAGCAACACGTTGTAACATCTTTAGAGCTAGACCTTACCACAAAATGGTTCCCTGACAATATAGCTTGTGCAAGCACATAAAACTGTTCAGCAGCTTCCATGTTTGCCGGGAATATTATAGCAAGCGGCCCCCTCGGCCTAAAACTTTTCAACCCGATTTGCTTACCATTATAAACAACCTTAACCCCGTTTTGCAACGCATCTTCTGCCCCGAACACAATCTTTTGGTACTCGTCAAGGTTATACACCCATTCTTTAAGACTTTCCAACGGCGCCAAAACGTCATCATCAACAGTGCCATGGAGCTTGTTTATTATGGGAAGATATTCCAATTTTATTTTAGAGACATACAACTCATACAACTGTTTAATTATCCTTACTCTCTCGCTAAGTTCAACCTGTTCAAGTTTTTGCTGTAGAACCTTGGCATTCCTGTAAACTTTTCTCAGGTCAGCCATGGTGGATACAGCTATCTTTAGTACAACTTCAGATTCTAAAACATCTTTAACTTCATAATACTCATTAGAGTTTTCAAATCTTCCGTTGATATATTTCTCAACAACCTTTACCAAATTTCACAACCACCTTGCGACTTGTCTTCAAGGTACGATACTCTTTTTATATCCTTAATCCTCGGCGTTGTTTTCCCGCACGCACATTTATCCTCAACATACGTAGCTTCATCGCCAACAAAGAACCTTATAAGCTGCGTACCTTTGCACACGTCAATCCCGTTATCTGAAGAACCCCCAATCCTGGTAACAACCACCCTTCCCCTTTCACCATTTTTCACATGCTTGCCGTTCTCATCAACAACTTCAAGAAAAATATGCCCCTGCATCACATGCAACGCCTTTTTGTCCGCCTGGCAGCTTATAGCTGTAGGCAACGCATCAGTTGAACCGTAAAAATTCACTATTTGTTTAATGCCAAGATCTTCAAGCTCACTAATCAATTCATCCGTCAACGGCGTGCTTGAACACAAATAAAGTTGCACATTTTCGCCGTTAATGTATTCACCGTTGTCAATGTCAAGAAAATCCATTAAGCTTCCGCCCTTACCGCTTCCCGATTGCGGAGTTGCGATAAGACAATTACACTTATACTCCCTCATTTGTTCAACTGCCTGTTCTTCGTTAGACTTAAAATGCCTCGGCACGCTCACGCCTCCAAGCATTCTTATTGTCCAATCAAATATTGGCCCTGCAATGTGCCCTTGGTTATAACCATTAAAAGCCATCAACGGCATTTTAATCTTCACATCGCTCATCCCTCTTACCATAGCTTCAACACTAGCCCTCCAGTCACCCTGCGTCCAGAAAAATCCTACAGGCTTACCAGTCGTACCGCCAGTTCCCCTGTTAAGGTACAATCTTT
>RFJO01000022.1 GCA_003694495.1 Candidatus Woesearchaeota archaeon | reverse complement strand
TTATACATGAGCTCCTACACGCATCAATCAGATTTTATTCAAGTAGTTGGAATAAAATGTTAGCTCTAAATTATTATGATGCTTTTGATTTTCACCAAAACTTATACCTAACAGAAACAAGGATTGCTGATGAAATGTTTGCAATGCAAAATACCATTTTAAAATATCCGGCATACACAAAAAGAGTCCTAAAAAAAGACTACTTAAAACATTATCTCTCAGATTTAAAAGCTGAACAGGAAATTGATTGGATAAAGCATATCGTGAGCGATAAAATCAAAAAAGGTATAATGCATGCAAAACTTTATTTTGAATACTTACCAAGAAATTTGGCAAATGTTATATATTTGGGTTTTGGGCCAAAATCAAAGGAGATTAAGAAATTAAATTTTTCATCACCAATAGATGATTTGGTGTTGTGGAATGAAGCAAGCGAAAATGTTAAGTTTGTGGAAAAAGTAAAAAGTATTATAAAATCTAAAGGGTATAAAATAAAAAATGACTAGCCTTGAAATTAAAAGACAACTGTTTCATCTGATATTTAGCATAATTTTAGTTATACTAATTTACCTTGACATTGTTGGACCTGTTGTATTGTCGTCTGTTCTAATTATTGGACTGGTATTGTCTTACCTCAGCATAGAACATAAATTGCCGGCAATATCATGGTTGCTTAACGTGTTTGAAAGAGATAATGTTAATTTTCCCGGGGAAGGGGCGTTTTACTTAATTTTAGGGATAACCATAGTAGTACTATTTTTCCCTTTGAACATTGCCCTGGCTTCAATAATGATATTAGCACTAGGAGATTCTTTTGCAAACTTGTTAGGTAGAGCATACGGAAAAAAACCGTTCGCGCACAAAACTTTGGTTGGAACAACAGCAGGAATATTTTTTGGGTTTTGGGGTGCCATGATTTTTGTTGAACCTTTGGTTGCGTTGCTGGGGAGCGGAATTACAATGTTGTTGGAAGCTTTCAACCTAAAAGTTTTGAACATAAAAATAGATGATAACTTATTTATACCAGTTGTGGCATCAATTATAATGTACGTTTGGGTGATGTTATGATATTTGCAGCGCAACTTAGTTTTACTGAACAGGCAATTGTTGTAGCAAAGCTTGTAATGGCAAGGATTTTGATGATTGTTACCGCACCTTTACATGAAACTAAAATGATGTGGATCCTTGGGCCGATGATTGCAAGCATGCTGCTAATGAGCCTTTACTTTGGAAGGTATAAAGCTGAAGAACTTGGATGGAACACTGCGTTCGGAAATAGTTTGGTGTTAATTTTCGCTTCTGTGGATTTGTTAAGGTTTCTTTTCAATAAAGGTACATTGTTCAATTTTGACCTGCAAAATGCGTTGGTTTTTGCAATAGTGTTGCAAGGTATATTGTTAACGTTCCTTAACTATTTTCATCTTATGCCTAAGTCTATAGCTTTTGGAATATCTTCCGGAATGACCATTAACATAGTTGTAATGTTTTTAATATTGCTTATCTATTCTGACATAAAACTCGATTATATTACTGCCATAGCATGTTCTATCCTTGCAATATTGTTTATTATTGTAATAAGAATCCTGCAAATGATACAGCCAACAGTTATCGAAGACGAAGAATAGAACCTTTTAAGTTGGCAAGCTTGTACTCTTTCTCTGAAGAAGAAACTGAAGGGATTTTTATTTTAACCCCGATTTTTGATAATTCTTTTTTAAGATACAATGCCTGTGTTTTTATCTTCTTTTTATCAAAAACTATTCCGCTAAATTCTGTCATGGGTTTGCCAACCAATGGGTTAAATGAAACATAAGTCTGGCCTTTGAACTTGGTTTTAAGAGATTTTATTAATTCAACAGTTTCTTTTAAATCGTTCATTGTTTGGCCTGGCAAACCTAACAAGAAATAATATTTTAACTTTTTAACCTTATATTTGTTGGCATAATCCACAACCTTAAAAAAAGTTTCATCTTTGACAAGCTTTTTTATCTTAAACCTTAAAGATTCGTTACACTCAGGGGCAAGGGTTAAGGTTTTTTGACCGCCCTGAACAACTAAGGAAATGAATTCTTCATCTACAGTCTCAGCTTTAATGGACGGAACTGAAAAAGTTAAACCTTTACTAAGCATGTAACGCAATATCTCTTTCCTATCTTTGTGCACAAAAGACGGTGCATATATGATAACTTTGTCACGCTTGTTTAATTTTGTGCCTTTATCAATAATTCCCTTTATCTTTTTAAGACTCCGCTGCCTGACGCTTTTACTTAAACTACCCAACATGCAAAACTTGCACTTGTAAGGACAACCCCTTTCTGTCTCTAATATGAAAGAACTTCCAAAAACAAACTCCTTGCTAAGGATTTTAGGTAATGGCTGGTATAAAGGATAAATTATTTTATCCAAGTCTTTTACAATGCCGTAAGTTTTATGTTTTGTTTTGCCTGGCACATATACGCCAGGAATGTCTTTAATTTTTTCAAGGAATGTTGGCTTGTCTTTGAATTTTTCATAGATATCTAAAATTTTAGCCAAGCTTTCTTCTACCTCGCCCAAAAAAAGAAAGTCAAACAACTCTGAATAAATCTCAGGGTTGGATGTGACACAATTGCCGCCGGCGAAAAGTATTTCGTCCCTGTCTTTGGTTAAAGGAAGCTTGTTTAACTTTAAAATTTTTATAACATTCATGTAATCTAATTCGTAGTTTAAAGTAAACCCTATTAATTTTGCGCTAAGCTTGCCTTTGTCAAGGTAAACCCTGTTGCACTGCCAATTATTTAAACTGTTAAC
Organism: Candidatus Woesearchaeota archaeon; assembly: GCA_003694495.1. Classification (GTDB taxonomy): domain Archaea; phylum Nanobdellota; class Nanobdellia; order SCGC-AAA011-G17; family GW2011-AR17; genus J104. Next base: position 1,363 of record RFJO01000022.1, on the reverse strand, counting down.
ATAATTATAAAAAATAAGCATGGCTAAACTGTAAACACCGCCGTAGTATAAGTTAGGGTAAACTATGTCAAGCTTGTGAATTGACTTTCCCCATTTCTTGGTTATTACAGGGAATTCCATAATTAGCCAAGGTAATCCAGCTTATGATCCTTGTTATGCTGCAAGGACGCTTTTGTTTTCTCAAGTAACTGCTTAAGCTTAGTTTCAAACTCTTCTGCAGCTTTAACCAACGGCTTATAATCTATATCTAACCCCAAGTACTTGTCAAGAACCTCGATTATCTTTGCAGCTGACCTTGAGTCAGGCAACCTTGAATGCGTGCCAACAAAAATGCCTGTTGAGTTTAACGATTTGTCTTTTAACATGATCGCAGCAGTGACGCCCATGATTATGCCTTCCTTTAATTCCTTAACGTTTGCTGCAAGAAATTTGTTTTTGCTTTTATTGTTTGAACATATAAAATATACCTCTGGCTCTTCTAACTGAGACATGATGCCTTCAACGCTAATGATCTCTTTGGCTGAAACTTGTTTGTAAAGTTTTTCTAATGCATCAGAGATGTCCCACTCTATGCCGTTAACATCGCTTAAAGCGTGCAAAATTAAAATGTTATATTTTTTTGAATAAAATATTTCTAACGGCTTGGCAACTTTGCTTTCGTGAACTGCTGCTATCGGCATTAAAGACTTTGACCAGATACTGCCAATAGATTCTGCTTCCAGATGCTTGATTAAATATTCAGTACAAATTGTGCCAATTAAGCCTAAACCGGGAAAACCCTCAATTATGGTTACGTTCTTTGGTTTTTTTGTTAGTTTGATTTCCATCTTGATTGTTTAACAGTATACCTATCCTTATAAATTTTATGTTAGTATAAAGAATATAAAATTGCCGTAAATTAATGTGGCAATTACTCCAAGCAAAATTGAAGGCACGAAAGCTATGCCTTCCTTGATTAAAACCTTCTTTACCCTATGCTTTTTTAACGCCTTAATCTGCTCTTTTTCCAACCCCAAATCCTTGGGACCGCAAATAACTTTGCCTTTGACTTTAACAGGCTCTGCAACCCAGTCGCCTTCAACCAATTTGTTAACATCTACCCATTTTATCATGCCAACGTTTTCAACAGACTTGACAATGATGTATAAATAAGGATAAATTAGTAATAAAACTGTTATCCCGATTGTCAAAACTAACATGTTAGGCGGAGAAAGAAAAACAAATATTAAAGATGAAAGAGTAAACAAAATGTACATGTAACGCATCTTGCGTTTTTCTAAGTAAACTTTTTTTATCTCTTTTGAAACAACGTTCCTGTTTTTGTATAATAAAACCAAACTCCAAACAATGCTGTAAAGCGCGC
>RFJO01000021.1 GCA_003694495.1 Candidatus Woesearchaeota archaeon | reverse complement strand
TTCTTTTTTATACTGAGAATACATATTACAAAGTAATATTATTGAGTTTATAAATTTTAATAAATAACAATTGTTTTTTTATATACATGTATAATATTGATTTTGCTAATAATATTTATTCAATTAGCTATAGAAATTATAGTTTAAAGATTTTTGACAACGATAGCCTGCCTGATTTTCATAAAGTTTTGTTTAGGGTAAATTCTAATACCTCATGCCATCCTAAACATAATAAACGTGGTTATTTTGCGATTACAGCAAGAGACTTAGGTGATTATCATCCAGACATACGCTTGCTTGCAATCAACCCTGGTTTAACTTACGCTGAAATTGGTCCCGGCTTGGGGGAATTTCTAATACACGCTTCAAAAAAGGCAAACGTTGTCGCGATTGATCCAGCAGATTATAACTTAATGAAAGATATCTTAAATTTTTCTTTAACTTTAAACTTAAAGGATGTATATAAAAATCTTATCAACAAAATGCTTGCAAGATGTAATTTTTATTTATCGATAAATCTTTATAATGTTAATGTTGAAGATGTTTCAACTAGATTTCCGGAATTAGCTCACAGCATAGATGTTGTCGTTGAAAACTTTGGCCCGGGATATTATTTTGGTAGGGAAAATATATCTTACCACGAAAAAATGCTATTAAAAGAAGGCGGCATTTTATTGCAAAGGTAGCAAAACATTTATTTAATCTTGTTAGTTTTAGTTTATTATGCGTAGGAATAAAAGCGTTGAAAAAAAGATAGCGTTGGAAAGGATTGACATATTAATGACAAAGGCTGAGCAGGTTTTTTCCAAGAACAAATCCTTAGCTAACCGTTATGTTACCTTGTCAAGAAAGATTGCCATGAAATACAACTTGCGTTTTCCTAAAAAGCACAAACGCAAATTTTGCAAACACTGTTACAAGTTTTTAATGCCTGGTGTTAACGCAAGGGTACGTACAAGGAACGGCAAGGTTGTATATTATTGTTTTGAATGTAAAAAGCATTCAAGAATACCTTATTGATCTTTATAAATTTTCCACCACTTGTTTTTTATGAATTCTTTTTCTTTAATTAGCAAATGCCCAAAACCTCTTTTCTTAAGTTCCTTTGTGACAATCCCTCCCTTATGCGGATGTTTATATTTTTTTTCGTAAGGTGAATTAAACCCGTGGAAATAATGCACAAGCTCATGCGCTAATGTAAGGTCTATAATGTATTCAGGTATCCTTTCATCTTTGAATATTGCGTTCACAGCAATTTCTGTATCTTTATTTTTTAGGCGTTTTATATGGCCAAACTTATTTTTCCATTTGCCTTTAAACCTTACTACAACATTGTTCAGCCTTTTCATGTCAGGGAACAATAGGTCCCAGATATCATTCATTCTTTTTGCCAGCCATTCTTCGTCGCGCATAGAATAGGTTAATATTTTGTTTGATATAAATAATTTATCTTTAGATTTCTAATATGTATGGAAAACTTGTTAAGTTTTTTACCCCTGAAGAAGTTACCACAACAATATCTTCAAGCCTCACTCCTCCTACATTCTTGTAATACAAGCCGGGTTCAACTGTATATACATCGCCTTGTCTTAGACAAACATCTCCCATGGGTTGTTCATGCACATCCAACCCGACGCCGTGCCCAAGGCTGTGTATGAAACCTTCAGATTTTTTTAGGTTAGTGTTAAATCCATATTTTTTAAACATCTTTCTCAGTTCAAGCGTAAAATCTTTTATATTAACCCCAGGCTTAAGATTTTTCAAAGCATAAACCTGTACACTTCTGACAGCATCATACATTTCTTTTATTTTTTTTGAAGCCTTCCCTCTCACAACAGTCCTCGTCATATCTGAATAATATCCATTTATCCTTGAGCAAGGAAAAAAGTCCAACACGATTGGGAGATTTGGCTTAACATACCCTCTTCCGGTTTCATGCGGCAATGCAGACAATTTCCCGCATGCGATTATTGGTTGTGTGTAACTTATTAGATCATTTTCAATATAGACTTTTTCAACTTCACTTCTTACCATTTCAGAAGTTAACTTTTTCCCTTTATAATATAGATAATTTGAGCTAATTTTTGAACAAGAAATAATATCTATTGCTGTCTGCATTGCTTTTTCGTTTATCTTTTGTACAAGTTTTATTTGATTAATTTCTTTTTTGCTTTTTGTTCTTCTTTCCGGGAACACATAATCCACCAACTCAACGTTAACGCCCATGTTTTCAATCTTTTTCACTAAGCCTACTTTAGTATAACTTGGCATAGAAATCTTTCTATATCTTTTAATAAAAGTAAATATATCAGCGTTCATGACAACATCTGCCTTTGCTTGTTTCATTGCTCTAGAATATTCCAAAGGAGAAACTATAACATAAGTTTTGTTTGTTTTAACAAAAGCCATGCTTGAGCATTTAAACTTTGTAGCATACAACAAGTCTTTGTTAACCTCGCTAGAACCTATTATAACTAACGGCGTTTTCATAACTTAAATAAAATTTAAGAAATTATAAAAAATTAACTCTTTTTAAACTTAGCAACTTCATCTATAAGGTCAACATGGCTTATAAAAACAGTCCTACAGCAAAACCTTTCAAGTCCCAAATCGTCTAAAACTTTTTTAACTTCTTCTCCCTCGTTAACTCTCTTGTTAAACTCTTCCCACAAATGTGCTATAGGTTTTCCACAGCTCATGCATCTTATTGGTATAATCATTTTTCTTTACCTGTATGATTTTTGTCTCTTAGCTCTAGGCTTAGAATCGTTAGGCTTATGCGGCTCGTTCCTTCTCACGTCGGCAACAAGCAAGTTCCTGTCATAGTCAAAGAAAGTTTTCTTTAACTTTTTCGAACCGGTAAACTCAACCAACCCTCTTGCCAATGCAAGCCTTGACGCAGCAGTTTGTGCAGATATTCCGCCACCGTGCACATTAATTTTCACGTCAACTTTTTTTGCGACATCTCCTGCAAGCAACAAAGGCTCCATTAGGCTTAGCCTTAACACCTCTGGATTATAATTTTCTAACAGTTTACCGTTTATTCTTATCACGCCTTTACCTTCCTTGACAGTTGCCCTTGCAACAGCCATTTTTCTCTTTCCTGAAACATGTACTAATTTACTCATTTTGCACCTAACAATTTAGACAGTTGTTCAACCGTTACATACTTTTTTGTTTTTAGATCATTAACACTTTTTATTTTAACATCATCAGCCTTTTTATCTTTCAATTTTTCAGGCACGCTTTTGTAACATTTAACTCTTTTAAACGCCACTGCTCCTTTAGGTTGTTTATATGGCAACATTCCCCTTATTGCCCTTTTTACAATTAAGTGAGGTTCTCTAGGGAAAAAAGGTCCTCTGCTAGGTGTGCCTCTTTCTCTCCTTTGTGTATACTTTTCTAACACATCCTTTTTACTGCCAGTTATAATAACTTTTTCTGCGTTTATCACGTCAACATTTTCGCCCAGCAACGCTTTCTTAGCTACAAAAGCTGCCAGTTTTCCTAACACCTTTCCATTTCCATCAACAATCATCCTAATATCCTCACTTTGCTACCTTTTGGGTTTTCTTTAACTAATTGCCTTATTGTTAATGTTTTTCCTTTAGCATTAATTTTTCTTTTTGCAGCTTCAGAGAATGTCCACGCTGCAACTGTAACTTTTTTTGTAAGTTCTCCGTTTGCTAAAACTTTTCCAGGTACAACAACCGTTTCGTTATCTTTAGCGAACCTTTCAATTCTTTCAAGATTTACTATTCTTCTTTGCCTTGTTGGCTTAGCCAAATCTTCAGCAACCCTTTTCCATATTTTAGCATTTTTTCCAGCTTTATTTAATTCATTGATTAGGTTTTTCAAGTTCAAATCCGTTGGTCCAGTTCTTTTTACCATTTTCTCACTTTATTTTGTTAACTTCTTGTGCTAAATCATCCAGTTCATCATCAAACACCCTAACAGCTTCAGTCAAAATTTGTTTTACTGTTAGTTGCCCCCACGATTCTACATTTACAATGAAATCAGTTTCACTACCTTTAACTTCTATAGCTTCCGGGCACTCATCTACACATGCCATGCAGAGGTTACACTTAGTTTCATCAACGACTTTTAGCTTATTGCCCTTAAGTTCTAAAATCTTTTTAGGGCACACATCCACACACTTTTTTGCATTTTTATGTTCTTTTATTTTAAATGTTGGATATTGTTGATAATAAAACAAACCAGGGGTATGCTTAATATGATCTTTTCCGTGGCTCATTACTGCCACAGCTTCAATTTTTAAGCTTTGACCTTCAAGCAGTTTCACGATAGGCATCTTTGGGTAAACTGCTTTTACTTTTGGGTCTTTGCTAACTAAATCTTCAGCATAAACAGTGCAAGGCCCAATTTTGTTTAAAGTAAATTGCAATGTACAATGCGCACAACCGGCGCCTTTACATTTACACTTTTCCTGGTCAACATAAGTTTCATCTGTTACCAATGGTACAAGGCCTAACCTGTGCGCAATAATTTCATCATATAACGCTGAACTATTTTCAATGAACGTAACATCTTCTATTGCCAATGTAGGTACATTATTTATTATAAGCCTTCTAAGCGTGTTAAGGTACCATGCAGTTGTACCTTTCACTAAAAAAGATCCTTTCATATCATCCATTGACAACTTTTTCATTTCCATTTTTATACTCTTCTACCTCTCTTGCCGCCTTTTTTTCTGCACCTATCATGCGGCAAAGTGGTAACATCTTCAATAACACCAATCCTTAGCCCTGCTCTGGACAAAGCCCTTATTGCTGCCTGTCCTCCAGGACCTGCATTGTTTGGGCCATTATGGCCACCAGGTGCCCTAACTTTTATATGGATAGCATTTATGCCTTTTTCCTTGGCACCTTCAGCCGCCATTTTTGCGGCAGTCATTGCAGCAGTCGGCGAAGATTCAAGCCTATGCGCCTTAACAACCATTCCGCCAGATGCTTTTGATATTGTTTCGCTGCCGCTTATATCTGTTATATGTATGATAGTGTTATTATAAGATGAATATATATGTGCAACACCCCACCTTAGTTTATCCTGCTTTGCCATTATTCTTCACCACCTTCCTTATCTTTAGCTTCTTCTTGGACAACTTGTTTATTCGATCTTTCCGGGTGCTCTTCATCAGCCAGTGCAGATTTAGGCGAAAACTCTATAGTGTTTTCTTCTTTGCTTGAAACAATGTAAGAAGGCACGTCAATCTTTTTTCCGTTTACCATAACATGCCCATGAACTATAAACTGCCTCGCTTGTTTAATTGTTTTTGCCAACCCTTTCCTGATCATTTGTGTTTGCAACCTTCTTTCAAGCACATCTTTTATATGCAAGTCAAGTACATCTTCAATTTTTGCCCCGGCGTTTATCAAGTTAAGTTTTGCCAGTTTAGCCAGGAACATTTTTTCATCTTCTTCAGCTTTCGGCGTTCCTCGTCTACTTATAAGATCTTTTGTTTGTTTTTTGATATGTTTAAGCATAGAATTCATTTTCCAGACTTCTTTTTTATTTTTAAGCCCGTACTCTTTCATAAGCTCTCTTTCTTCTTTAATCCTTTCAGCTTCCCAAGGATGCCTTGGCGTGTTATACTTTTTTCTTTGTTTTCTAGGATCGCCCATTTTACTTCTTCCTCTTAACTCCTAGTGCAGTACCTTTTCTGAAATGCGCCTTTGTACGCTGGCCCCTTACTGGTAACCCAGCCTGGTGCCTCATACCTCTATAAGACTTAATCATTTTAAGACGTTTAAGGTCATCATCTTTTGCCAGTTTCAAATCAACTTCTACGACATGCTTATCTTCCCCTGTATCATAATCTTTCCTTCTGTTTAACAACCAGTTTTTTATGTTATAATTTTTAGGGTTTTTCAGCACGTCTTCAATCTTTTCAAGATCTTTATCTTCAAGGTATCCAACTTTTTCATTTTTGTCAATTTTAAGAACATTACAAACAGCGTTAGCCATTGAGAATCCTACACCTTTAATTTTTTGCAATGATAAGTAAACTGAAGTGTTGCCTTCTATGTCAGAGTTCAGCAACCTTACCATTGGTTTTAGTTCTTTTTCTGCCATTTTTCAATTGTGAAATTTATCTTATTTAAATACTTTTTGGCTATCTTATGAAAAGCCGGTACTTGTCTTCGCCTTTTATTTCCATCAGTATCCTTTTCACTACAGCCTTTTCCGGGTCAGGCAAAAGCTTAACCCTGTTTTTCAAATCCTCAAAACTTTCGAAAGGTTTTTCTTTCCTTTCTTCAAGGATTTGCCACATATGCTTTTTCCCTATCCCTGGCAAAAGTTCAATCTGGTGCCTTCTCATGCTTATTGCACCGGACTTGTTAAAGAAATCTATAAACTTATCCTTGTTTTTTTCCACGAGGTCTTTCACTACAAACTCCAGCTCACCTTTAGCTGTTTCTGTAAGTTTTTCGAACGGGATTCTTCCAACGATGTGATGGACTTTATCCCTTTTGCCCTCGCCGATATAGATTTCTTCACCGGGTTGTAGGGTAACATCTTTTTTTGGAACAAGTTCCAGTAGCGTGAAATGTTCTTTTCCTAGAGCTAAAGCTATTGGTGTTTTCCTATGCATAGCCCTTGTGTCAAAAGGGTATCCATGAGGCAAAAAATCCAATATGATTGCATGTTCTTCCTTTCCCATAGCTCTATAGTATAGCTAGTATTTTTTTTAAATCTTCCTCTTTTAATGTAATAGTTTCTGCACTTAACACAGCTTTCAGGCTGTCCATGTCAACAGGATGTATGTCAATAATCTTCACGATATGCCTGTCTTTAAGTCGAGGAATGTTAAGTTCTTGAATCTTTTGGTAAAGTTCTTTCACATCTTTAAGTTTTTTGTCAGTGAATGATCCAAGATATTCTTTAGTTTTGTTAGCCCTGAATGTAAGTTCTGTGTCTCTTTTTTCAACAGTTTTAAGTAGTTCTTTAACTTCAACTAATGTTACTGGTTTTTCGTTTACAATTTCATAATCTGGCATTTTACCTCTCCCTCAAATGAACTGGGTGTACTATCAAAGTTTTAACTTTTTTTCCGTCTTTAATTTCAACATTATAACACGAACCCTGCTTGCCTGTTACAACTCCTGCTTTACCCTTAAATCTTGGGAAAAACATTCCTTTATGGACAGCGGGTTCTCCTACAAGTATTACTTTTGCGCCTATATCATATTGTTTAAAATAATTGCTCAGGCTGATTTTTCCTCGTTGCCTAATGTTCTTTCTAAGTTTTGACCTAGTTTTTCTCCTGAAACCGCCAATTCTGGTTACCATTTTATCATACCTTCTTTCCTATGTGGAAATCAGGGCTGTTTATAAACTTTTTGGTTTGTTCAAGCGCATCAGCCAAAGAAAAGAATAAGTTGCTTGTTTCAGCTTTTTTTAAGATTTTTTGGTTGTTATAAAATAGTTCAGAAACAATTTCATTGTTTACTTTTGCAATCTTAAAATGTTCAAACTCTCCATGCTCTTCATAAAATTTCCTTACAAAAGATCCAATCATTTTTTTCATAACAATTACGGCTGCAGGTTCAATATCTTCAAACCCTTCAAGCTTAATTTTTTCACCTATTTCTATCATTTTTCAGTAATAATTAATAATTTTGGATTTTAAATATGTTTCTGTTGAGTGATTTTTTGTTAAAATTGGCTAATATATACCAAAATTTGTTAGTTATGTTTATAGGCAGGTAAATTTTGTTAAAAAACTTTAAATATGGGTAGTGCTTTTAAGTAAAATGAAAAAGAGGTAGACTAAATGAAAAAGAGTGTTTTCAATGTTTTAATTTTACTAATTTTAGTTTTTAGTTTAGTTGGTTTGGCAGCTGCGCTTCCTACTCCGCCAGATCCATGTGACATAGAAGTCTGTGGAAATGGGGATTGTGCCTGTGGCGAAACTAAAGCCACGTGCCCTCAAGATTGTTTTGATCCCTTATCAATAGTTTGGCCGGATGGTGTTTTAGGGAGATGTCCGGAAGCAGGCGGTTATCCTGCATGTTGTTATGATGCTGGTACTTGTGGCTTGTTGATTGATGGCAAATGCCAGCCTGATGCAGACATCCACACAGAATCTGGTTATACTAAGCTTGTTCAATACGTTGTAGATGCAGAGCCAAAGGGCGGTGTTTACAGTTCGTCTAAGGATGTTAATAATGGCAGGTGTGCAACCACCGGCCCGAAGGTTAGTGGTGGGCCTTGTCCTGTTTCAGTAGATTATAGCAGCGATACGATAAGTTGTATTGAAAAAGGCACTGGTACTCTTGACAAGGCATATTGTACATCTGTGGGTAGGGCTGATGGTTCTCTTGTTGCAAACCCATTAGACGGTTCACTAGTTGACCCTCAAAGCCTTAGTTATGTTAGTGACAAATGTAAAAGTTATCGTGAAAGTTCTACATCTTGTTTTGGTCAACTTGATTCTGGTTGCTCATTATCAGATTGCATGTGTCCTTCGGGTAGTTGTAATACTAATACATGTAAAGCATCATATGAATGTGTTCAAGGTGACGGATGTAGTGCAACTGCGCCAGTAACCGTGGTAGATGCCACATGTTCAGATGGTTATTTGAATAATTTGGAAACTGACGTTGACTGTGGCGGCGATAATTGTCGTGCAACTTCCAAATGTGCAGACGGCAAATCTTGTGTTATTGGCAATGATTGTCAAAGCTTGAATTGTCAGGGTGGCGTTTGCGTGGCTGCAACATGTTCAGACGGCATAAAAAACCAGGACGAAACAGACGTTGACTGTGGCGGTTCAACTTGTAACGCTTGCGCCGACGGCCAATCATGTTCAGTTAACTCAGATTGTCAAAGCAACGATTGTCAGTCAAACGTTTGCCAGGCACCTGCTCCGCAATGCAGCAATGGTGTTCAAGACGGCGACGAAACAGACGTTGACTGCGGCGGTTCAATTTGTAGCGGTTGTGCTGATAGTAAGTCATGTTCTGTTAATGAAGATTGTCAAAGCAACAATTGTGATGGGGGTACATGCCAGCCTGCACCGTTATGCACAGTTGATTTAGTAACCTGGACAGATGGTCAAAATACTGATGTAACAGAAGTTGCTGCCGGCATGCCTATTTATCCCTTGCTAGTCAGCCAAGATTGTGCAGGTAACGACGTTACATTTTCTATTGTAGTAGACGGCGGTGAGCCTATTGTTGACAATGTAAATTTTGTGTATGATGATGGCTCAGGTTTATATTTTGCTGCTACAGATAAAATCGCCGACACAACACCTTACGCAGGTAGTGAAATATTTTTTCAAACAACTGTAACCAACGGAAACCCGGTTGATGATTCAGAACCAGTTATTGTTAAAAGTCCAGAAGAATGTTTAATCAATGACCCCAATGCATGTGATGCATCTCCTTTAGACCCAACAGATATTACAAGGCAAGGTCCTCCGTTTGTAGATAGCGACTGTGACGGTGTCCCAGATTGTTTAGATACATACATCCCTGGCGAAGAAGGTGAAGATGTAAACTATTTCAGCGAGTGCACAGCCGCAGCCTGGGACTGTCCTGATGAATTATGGTCAGAGTGTACTGATGTACCTGACAAAGGTTACGGCCAGTACAGGTTTGTAAGAGATTGTGCAAATTACCCTGCTCCCTGTTGTACTAAATCTCCTGAGGCGGGAGAATATTTAGCTTGCCCACCTCCAACATCGTTTAAGGCTTGCATTGAAGAAGAAGCGTTCCCTGTATTTAGTTGGGCAAATATAGTAGGAGTTTTAGTACTAATCACAGGATTTTACGCGTTCAGGAAAAGGTTTTAGAAACATACACCCCGTCATCCTTATAGCCTAGCTTTCTGTAATATTCTTTTACTCCTATGCCTGAGATCACCAAAACTTTTTTCTTATTATTTTTCAACGCAATTTCTTCAGCTTTTTTCATCAACATTTTGCCCACGCCTTTATGTTGGTAAGAATCATCATTTTTTTCGTTCAACCTTAACGCTTCTCCGTAAACATGAAGTTCTCTCACTATTGCGCTATGTTCAGTAATTTCTTTTCTTAAGAACTGGTAAGGCAGCCTTAGCCTGCAATAGCCAATGATAACATTTTCATCACCGTAGTATATGAAAAACTCTTTGCCTTGGGAAGCATTGTACTCAATCACGTGAAGTTTAGGGTTAAGGTTTTCCACACTCCTGTGCCCGACTTCGCTGCACCTTATACAGTTACACTTCATGCCGTGTTCAGCCATATACTTCAAAACTTCCTGCCTTAAGTTAGTCAACCCTACCCCTGCAGAGGTAACTTTAGTTGGAATATCCCTCATCAACCTTGATATTCTGCAATACCTTGGCACATTGTGTTTAAACTTTGCAAGCATTTTTATTGTCTCTTCCTTGTCAAGCTCTTTATACTTGCCTTGTTTCCATTCATCATACAACTTTGTTCCGGGCATTACCGAGCACGGGTAAATCTTAAGCATGTCCGGCTTAAACCTTTCATCGCTGAACAATTTAGTTAACCCTTCATAATCTTTTTCAGGGTTAGAACCGGGCAACCCTATCATGTAATGGAAGGTAAGCTTAAACCCGAGATCTTTCAAGATTTGTATAGACTTAACAGTATCAGTGACACTATGTCCTCTATTTATCTTATCCAGAACATCATTAAAGACCGACTGCACCCCAACCTCAATCCTTGTGCACCCTAACTTTAAAGCTTCATTGCCGTGCTCAAGCATGCCATAATCCGGCCGGGTTTCTATAGCCATTGCCACGCATCTTACAAAACTTTTTTCATTCCTTTTCTTTTCCTTTTCAAGCTTGGCAACACCTTTCAGGTTAAGGATTTTTTGTTTAACTTTATCTTCTCTTTGCTTATCATTTAACTTGGCTGGAAGTTCAAAGAATTTTTTAAACTTAACAAAATCAAATTCTTTCATAAAAAACATTTCCCCGAAATCGTTCATTGCTTTTAATGCATAAGCAACAAACTCTTCCTGATATTTTTTGTCAGCAGCAAGGAAAGTCCCGCCCATGATTATCAGTTCCACTTTCTCTATAGTTTGGTTTAGGAGTATGTATTGTTCAAGCCTGTTAAACACTTGCAGGTAAGGGTCGTAATTGTTCCTGATTGCTCTCATAGTTGCAGGTTCTTTGCCGGTATAACTTTGCGGTATATCTCCGAACACTGAGCCAATGCCTCCAGGACAGATTGTACACTTGCCGTGCGGGCATTTCATTGGCTTAGTCATTATCGCGATAGGCGTCACCCCTGACAATGTCCTTGTAGGCTTTGTCTTAACATGCTTAAGCTTTTTATACTCTTCATTGTTTGCATAAGTTAATATCTGTATATAAGATGGAAAAAACTTAGGATTATACTCCCTGCAAAACTTTCTCCTAGCTTTATCTATGTCAAGATTATTTTCGATTATTTCTTTGATTATGGCTTTACAGACTTTTTCCATAAGGAGCAACAAATTAGAGGTATTATATAACTATTGTGTTTTTAGCAGGTAAGGTGCAATGCTGCCACAACACCTTCCTCAAGATAGGTTTTGTTATAAACTTTAACAGCTTCACCCGTTGGCAAAACAACCAAATTTATCCCGTTATCATCGCAATAATCGTACATTTCTTTATCAACTTGCATCATTGCATCATGGCCAGTACCGATAATTAAAGTTTTTATTTTTTGTTTAAGGACTTCCTTTATATCTTCAATTAAAAGCTTATGACTTTCTTTCCTCCACCAGTCTGATTTTACACGGTCGTTAAAAATTATAACATCATGTTCATAATGTTTGCCGTCAACAACAATTTTACCGAACTCGTAGCTGTCAATCATATTATTATAATGGTTTTTAGGGTATTTAACTTTTTATATACAATTATATAATTTATATGTAAAACCAATTTAATCTTTATTGGATTATTTGCATTAAAATGAAACTAACCGAAATCTTAGAAAATGAATCTATAGACTTATACGAGGACGCAAACGTGTTGTATAGCGGCCCGGTCGGCGGTCCTAACAATGCTGGCCCGATACTGTCGCCTTGGGAAATTCAGTCTCACACAGTTAACAACAGTTACCGCGGCATTGGTTCTGAAAGCAATTTTGTTCCAGGCAATATTGGTTGTATTGAACAACAATATAATTTAGGCGAAATGACAGGCGACCCTGAGCTGAATAATTACGGTTTAACAGAACGCTATGATTATTCCGGCCACGACGATTTTCATTTAAACCAAGACATAATAGATTATACAAAAACCAACAATTACGGCTTTCCTGCAATAATTTTAAATAGTGGTAGAAGTAATAAGGTAAACAATAGCAGTTTTAGCGACGGTTTTAAGGGTTTGGGACCTGCACATAACATTAACTTATTTGAAGATGACTGACAATAATAGATTATTAAAAGCGATTGAAGCAAAGCTTCATGAACTTCTTGTTTTATTTAAAGAAGGCAAAATTAGTGAAGACGATCTGATTGAAGAGATTAATAGTTCTGTTCATTACAGCGTTCAGGACACATTCATGGCCGAGATGCTTTTTGTTGTGGCACTGGAACACAACCTTGTCCCTCAATCTGGTTTATTGATTAGCAAGTTGTTTAACAGCGACGTTGAAGACTTTGTTTACCCTGACAATGTTTCAGGCCCGTACAAAAGGAACGATTCTTTTGAATATGATTACATGGGAGGTACAAGATTGAAGGTGTTAAAGTCTTCAGGCCTTGGCAAGTCGTTGGAGTTATACAAGAAGTTTCTTATATCGATTAATGAAGAAGTAAGGAAAGAAGCTGGGTTTAAGCCTGTGTCGCTTCAACAGGTTCGCCAGGCGGTGTTAAAAGAGACAAACGTAATTGAAGAATGAGTTTGTTAGGAAAATCTTTATATAGTGCTAGGTAAAAGCCTCAATTAAAAATTTCAGAGGTAATCTAAAATGGAAGAAAAAACCCTAACAAAAATTCTAGATGAAGCTCAAGAAATAGATGACTCATTAGACGTATATTTAGATGCAACTGCTTTATACAGTGGCCCAGTTGGAGGTAATGGTGGCAATGATCCAATATTATCCCCTTGGCAGATTCAATCTGAGACCATAAATTCGCAATATAGGGAAGAACCAAGGCTGGACGTTGAGATAAGTCCAAGGTCTTTTAAAATTCGTGAAGATGGGCATCCGCCTCTTATAAGGATAGATCGGCTAGCTCACCATGGTTTGCCTGAAAATCATTTACAGTATGGTGATAATACATATACTGGCAGGCATGACGATGAAGCTTATGACATATTCGGGGAAATATTTAAGAATGCTGGCGATAAGTTTAAAATGCCTTGGGAGGATTAATATAAAATGAGAATCCAAATCATCGGCACGGATGGCAATAAGCTTTTTGACGGTGAACTTAGCCACGTTGAAGGCGGCTTAACCGAAGGCAAACCGTCTTTTCATTTAAGCTGCTACCAGAAGATGAAAGGCGAAGTTGAACTACAGTTTTATCTTAATGACAAGAAAGAGCTTGAAGACTTCTTGGACAGGATTAAAGAAGCAGTCAAATAATTTTGTTACAGATGTCTCTTGAACACCATCTCAGGGAAGCTTCAGCTTATGTATCATCACAATTCAACATTGACATAGTTCAGTCAAGGTTAAAATTCTATTCTGGCGAAAGATGGCATCGTTTTTGCAACATTAACGGTTTTCACCAATCCAGCACAGGAGTTTACATCCCCCAGGCTTACAAAGCTTACGTTAGGGAAGATACTCCAGTCATGCTCAGCACATTGTACCATGAATACTACGGCCACGGGTTGTTTTGCGAACATTCAGAGATTGGCAGGCCTTTATATTCCATGTCAAAAAAAGAAGGTGAATTGTATTTATATAAAACTATAGACAACCAAGTTCAACAGTTAGGCCTGGCTTCAAAAAACGTTTACAACTACGAAGGTTTTGCCGTATGGCTTGAATCTTTGTTGTGCCGGGTTACAGGCAACGAGAATGTTTGGCAACAAAAGCTAACCACATTGAATCGTAATATATTAGAGCTTTACCATTACTTTCGGTACGCAGAATCTAGGCTAACAACTTTCGGCTTCATGTCACAATTAGGTTTCCCTAAACATTATGATAAAGAAAAATTGATCTCAACTTTAAGGCATTTATACAGTGATAAATTCTTTAACATCGACTTAGTGATATTATACGGCTCTCAAAAACCAAAAAGTGACATTGATTTGTTTATAGTATCATCAAACCCTTCAACGAACTTTTTTAACGGTTGGCTGGACATTTACGAACTTAACAGGGAAGAGTTTAGGCATTTACTTTCAAACCTGGACATAAGCGCAACTGACCCGTTGTTTTCAGGCAGGTTAATTTATGGAGACACAAATTATTTTCAACAGGCAAAACAGCAGGTCTTACATGCCACAATAACCCCTGAATCAATACAACATAACAGGCAGCGCTCAGAAGAACAGGCATCTTTGTTAAACAGTTTAAAGTCCAAGAGAGACTTAAAGGTGTGCACATCTTACATTTATTCATACCAAAAAAACGCTCAACACTTAGAGCAGGGAACAAAATTGTTAACGTTAAACAACCTGCTAAACCATCCACATCACCTCTTTTTTTAGCTTAACCGTGGATGGCCCACACCCCAATGCCCAAAAAGCATTAATCTAAATATTGATTTTTCTTAATTTTCTCAGGCAGATACTTTTCCGTTACAAAACTTATCCCTTTCGCGCTTAACGCTTCCAGTTCAAGTTTTACTCCTGACTTAAGCATTTCCTTGATTTCTTTCTGCCAACCTTTCTTTTGGAACCAAGGATATTGAAGTATTTGTTTAGCTCTGCTTTTATCCTGGTCGTTCAGCTTAATCGTAACATTGTCAGGCAGTTTATACTTCTCCCTGTCAAACGAGCTCAACCCTAAAAACCTTGCACTTGGCACTGCCATCCTCTGGCTTTCATACGCAAGGTTAATGCTTCCCTGTTTGATAACTGAATAAATATAAAACCCCCACGGGTCGTTATCAACAAAAACATACAACGGCAACTTTTTTTCATGAACCAATCTATAAAGCAACCTTCTAACCCCTCTGGGCGCCATGCCTTGCCCGTGCACAAGTATACACTTATGCTTTTTCCAGAACTTGTCTTCGTTAAGCCTCCTCCACACGGCATCCTTTTCAACCATCAGTATAAAATTCGCTTTAACTTCTTTAAACTTGACAACATCTTTCTCAACGATTGAAGGCACGGACCATCCGCCCGAACCCATCTTAGCGCAATTTATCAGGTCACCCGAATCTTCAATCTTTATGTTACCCACCAAGGCTCCCCTGTTGCTTGCAAAAAGGTTAAGCTCTTCCCTTAACGCATCAATTGCAACCTCAAGGTCTTCTATGATTGGGTCAGACTCAGTTTGGTCGTCAAAGGTGTTTTGTTTGGTATTGCCCAGGGTATGCTTGGTCATATAATACAAGTCCCTTATTGAAGTTGTTTTACCTTCTTTAAGCAACTCTTGGCACGCTGACGCGATAAGCAACGTTTGCATAAACTTTTTTGCCTGGGACACGTTAAAGAAATTTCTTTTTTGCACAGCTTTGCCAAGTTCTATTATGGACTTGGTTTCATTAAAATGCACGTTGGACAAAGACCTTACAGGGATGTTCAATGAAGGATTTTCATGTTTCTTGATTTCATCTACAATTTTCTTTGCAAGGTGCTTTATTTTTGCGCTGGTAGATATTTCTCTTTCATTGCTCATCTTTGCTTTCTCCTATTGTCCTAATTTCAGATATTTTGTGCAAGTGCTTAACCAGTTCAGCTTTATC
The DNA here is from genome assembly GCA_003694495.1 of Candidatus Woesearchaeota archaeon. Taxonomy (GTDB): domain Archaea; phylum Nanobdellota; class Nanobdellia; order SCGC-AAA011-G17; family GW2011-AR17; genus J104. The sequence continues at coordinate 3,714 of RFJO01000021.1, read as the reverse complement.
TTCTCCGGTAAGCTTATGCAAGGATTCAGTAACTTCGTCAATGTAAAGTTCGAATATTTTTTGCCTTTTCTTTTCATGTTCAATCTTTTTTATTTTCCTGACATAACTTGCCAGTTTCCGTCCACACTCCTGCAACGCCAACTTAATTTCTTTCACAATCTCTGGGTAAGACGCTAAAGCTTCTTTGCTTTCAGACGTAAACGGTATCCACACAGAGTTCATGTGCACTGCTATCACTGCAGGTCCTGTAGGCAACGCGCCTTTACTTTGGCTCAGCCCATAATTCCTCCACGCTGTTGCAATTATGCTTTTCGTGATAGCGCAGTCGCTTTGTTTATACAACAAAGGCACCCTGTTGGCAAACCTTATCACATTAACTAGGTTATCTGCAGGTATTGAACCGCCGTAGGCAATACAACATTCAATCTGGAACGGGTTGCCTCTGTAGACGGCAGGGGGCCGTGTCACTGCAGCATAAAACTCCGCGTCAACTTCTTTTTTTATACCTTTTATAAGTATGTCTTCCCCGATAGGCGTAAGACAGTTTGTCGGCGGCGCCATAATCTTTACTTGTTGTATAGCTTTGTACAGGTTATCCACTTCCTGCCTTGCAATCCTTGACGGCCGTGCGCGTTCATAAAGCTTAGCCTTTTCACAAATTTCTTTAGCTATCTTCGGGCTAACCCTTGAGAACTCACTTGTAAGGAACTGCTGCAAAGTTTTTGCCTTAGTTTCCTTCAACATCCTCATCAGTATCCCCAGCTCAACACCGTAGGGGTGAGGTTTAATCTCTTTAGGCTCTTTCGGCATGGTAGTGGTTGCCCTTTTGAACACTACCCAGTCGTCCACGGGAGACTTGTAATAAAATGTTGCGTGAGGGTTGGCCATGGCAGATTCTTTGATATACTCGTCAACGCTTCTTTTCCCTTTAACATAATCAGCTTCCATTACAACCTGCAGTTTTGTTCCATGCTCTTTGTCCCACTCTTTTTCTTCTTCCTTCACAATTTCAGAATCGTTTGTTTTTAGGTTAAGGTGCAGCTCATAGAAATGCGCTTTTTTTCTTGGCCCTGTTTTAGACATAATCTTTATGCCTTTACCTGTGGTAAGCTGCGCATACAACGCTGTTGCAGATATTCCAATCCCTTGCTGCCCCCTTGACACAGCCAGTTTGTGAAACTTTGAACCGTACAATAGCTTGCCGAATATCTTAGGTATTTGCTCTTTAACTATGCCAGGCCCGTTATCTTCTACTACAAGTATGTACCTTTTATCTTCAACTTTTTTTATTTCCAACTTAATCTCCGGCAACACTCCAATCTCTTCGCACGCGTCAAGAGAATTGTCCACGGCTTCTTTAACCGCAGTCATCAACGCTCTCCTCGGACTGTCAAACCCCAGAAGGTGCCGGTTCTTTGTAAAGAACTCAGAGATAGAAATTTCTCTTTGCATATTTGCAAGATCTTGAGCTGTTTTTTTAGAACTTTTTTTTGCTGTTGAAAGTTTAGTCTGCAACTTTTCCTACCTCTTTTTAATTCTGTGTTTTTGAAAAAGAAATTTGTTTATAAATTTTTGTATGCTCTAAACAACTAATTAGGCTTTTTCTTATACCTGCCCCGTGATTCAACTTTCATAAGCCGTTCATGAACCATTTTAAACTCTTTGATTTCTTCTTTATACCCATCCATCACAGCATCCATAATTTCTTCAAAATGTTCATGATGCTTACTTTCCAACGCCTGTTTTAACAGGTGAAGGTCCACGGCCTTATCCTCAACTTTTGTCGATATAAACCCTAACCCAAAATCAATAAAATAAATTTTTTCTCTTATTATCATGTTTGACGTTGTCAAGTCTCCGTGTATAATGTTATTGTTATGCAGCTTGGCAACTTTTTTGCCTACTCTTTTGAAAACCTTTTTCCTTTCATCCTTGCTCATTTCATTGACAACATCCCTTAATTTTTTGCCTTCAATGAACTCCATTTCTATCAGCATGGCTTTATCGCAATGGTTAAGAACTTTTGGCACGGGTATTATGCCTGCAACCTTTTTTAACAGCCTCGCTTCAAACCTTGTGTTCTTTTTTCTAATCTTTTTATCAATATCCTCATGCCTGTAAGTTTTCTTGATTCTTTCTTTTATAATCTTATTATCTTTAAGATATATTACAGCTTCCGCTCCTTGCGCTATCTTTTTCATAGGTTTGGTGAAATTTTAGGTTGTTTAAATAAGTTTTTGTTGGGGTTTAACTTTCTCTTTCCTTGTTTTGTAATTTTTTAATTGATTTAAAATATCTTTAGCTTTCTCTTCACAAATAAAGGGCATAACATAAATGTAAGTCAGGCTGTTTACTGCTTTTTCTATAGATTCATCAAACAAAAAATCACCGCTCCAAAGGCCGTCCATTTTTTTTGCAAGTTTCTTTGCCTGATCTTTATCTTTCAAATAAGTTGAATATATTTGTATTAATTTTTCTCTTAGTTCTTTTTGGTTAATTTCTATTGTTTCATATACCATCTTTTAAAATGAAAAGGTTTATTCATTTAAATGTTTTCTATAGAAAATTCATAAATTTATCACCAAAAAATAACAAAAAATTTATAAACAAGTTATTAATTCTAATGAAAAAATAAGAAGTAACAAAATTTAGGAAGAAATAAAATGAAACTTCAAGCCCCATTATATGCTTACTTAGAATTAACCCAGGCTTGTAATCTGCATTGCAGCCATTGTATGAATTATGAACGTTTTGGTCATAAATTATATTCAGGAGAAAAATTAGATGCCGTGGCTAAAAAAGTTGTTGACTGGGGTGTTTTTAATGTTTGTATAACTGGTGGAGAAGTTTTATTAAAAAAACAACAACTCTATTCATTATTAGACATATTCAATGCAAATAACATAGGCGTTTCATTAAATTCAAATTTAACAAGACTTAGTAATGATGATATAAAAAAGTTAAAAGATTATAATTTAGCAGGAATCCTTACTTCATTAAATGGTCCAAATAAAGTTGTTCATGATAGTTTTGTTGGAAAAGACGGGGCATTTTACAAGACCGTTAGTTCTATTGAAAGGGTTGTTAGTGCAGGAATCCCAATAGGCATAAATTTCGTTGGCTCAAAACAAAGTAAAAATTATATTTATGATACTGGCAAATTAGCATCCCAATTAGGAGTTAATACATTTTCATGTAGTCCATTAATTCCTAATTCTAGTCGTTTGAGAGAACATTTATTAGATGCTTTATCAGATGATGAATTATTAGATGTTTTATGGGATCTGTATAAAGTTGAACAAGATTTAAATTTAAAAACAGAACTACAACGCCCTATACCATATTGCTTTTTTTGGGAATATGAAGAGTTAAGGCCTTTGGTAAAATCCTTTTGTGGTGTTGGAAAAAATTCAGTAAGTGTCAGGGCAAATGGTGATGTTACAGGTTGTAGTGCATTAAATGAAGTTTATGGAAACATATTAACTGAAGATTTATTTGATGTTTGGAAAAATGTATTAGATTCACAGCACCATACTAGCGAGGCATGTAATGTATGTGACTTAGAAAAAATTTGTTCAGGGGCATGTAAGGCTGAGAATGCAGCATATGCCTTTTTTGGTTTAGATAATCCTTTGGTAAAGGGTCCAATAAAAGAAAAAAATGGAGATAATGATATAATTATAAATGAAGGAATGGAGTTAATTGTAAATTATA
>RFJO01000020.1 GCA_003694495.1 Candidatus Woesearchaeota archaeon | reverse complement strand
TAGTTTAGGTTATCCATTACTTCCAGTTTACAATCTGCTTTAATCTCTTCTGATTTAATTTTATTACATTCATCAATTGAATTATTTTTTAAAGCATACATCATATAGACTTTATCTTCAGGGAAAACTTCATACAACTTTGTACAACATTTAATTCCATCATCACAATTAAACCTTGCTTTTTCATTTTCAAAACAACTGTTCCTACAAACACCGTTAAAATCTTTACACGCATCATTTGTAAGTTTTAGTGAAACCTTATCATCTGAAGCAGAGTATAAATACAGCCAAGAATAGGCAAAAAAGACGATTAATGTTATAATTATTGCAGCTTCAACATAAGCTTCTCTTAGCTTAATTTTTCTCCTGCGCATTTATAAAAAAATAGGTTTTATTATATATAAACTTTTATATATTAGCAAATTTTTCCATTTAGAAAATGAAATATAAACTTGTAGCATTTGATGTTGACGGTACATTAATTAGCGAGCAAGTTTGGAAAAGGTTACACACACATTTTGGCATGGAAGATGATTTCAATGAAAAAAACATTACTCTTTACAGGCAAGGCAAACTGACATACTCCGACTGGGTAAAATCTGACATAGATATCTGGAAAAAGAAAGGTGCAACAAAATCTTTAATAAAAGAAGGTTTAAAAGACGTCAAACTTGTTGATGGTGCAAAAGAATTAATCCAGGAATTAAAAAAGATGGGCTACAAGCTAGCCATTATTTCTGGCAGTTTAAACGTTGCAATCGAACACGTGTTTCCAGACTATGAAGATTATTTTGACTACATATTTCTTAACAAAATCCTTTTTGATGACGAAGGCAATATCGTAGATGTTGAATCCACTAAATTTGATCATGAAGGCAAAGCTGCAGCCTTAGCCCACATAGCCAAACTTGAAGGGTTAAGCTTACAAGAATGCGTTTTTGTCGGCGACAATTACAACGATGTTGATATTGCCAAAATTGCCGGTTTATCTATAGCTTTCAACTGCAGAGATAAAAACCTTGCAGAAGTTTGCGATGTTATCGTAAACAGCAATGATATGAGAAACCTGTTAGATTATATTCATGAAGCTTAAAAAGATTATTTTAAAAAATATAAGAAGTTATGTAGATAGTATTATAGAATTCCCTACTGGCAAGGTTTTGCTTTCGGGCAACATTGGTTCAGGGAAAACAACAGTGCTCTTAGCTATAGAATTTGCCCTTTTTGGTTTAATGCGTTCAGGTTTAACAGGCCAATCTCTTCTTCGCAACGGATGTGATAAAGGCTCAGTCACATTATTTTTTAGCATAGACAACAAAGACATTGAAATTTTCAGGTCTTTAAAACGCAGCAAATCTTCTGTGACGCAAGATTCTGGTTACATTAGTATCAACGGTACAAAAACTGTTGGCACAGCAATTGAACTAAAACAGAAAGTTATAGAGTTACTAAACTATCCTACTGAATACCTCACCAAATCCAATTCGCTTATTTACCGTTATACTGTTTACACTCCTCAAGAAAGCATGAAAGCTATCTTGTTAGGCAACCAGGAAGATCGCTTGGAAGCTTTAAGAAAAGTTTTTGGAATAGACAAATATAAACGGATTCAGCAAAATTCAAAAGTAATTATATCTAAAATAAAAGAAAAAAAAAGTGAACTTTCTGGTAAAATTTTTAATTTAAACGAGAAAATTATGCAAAGGGAAGAAATTAATAATAAAATTATTTCACTTTCAGAACAAATAAAGAATGAAACAGTTTTTTTAAACAATTTTAAAAAAGAAGTAGACGAATTAAATTTAAAAATAAAGGAATTTGAATTAATCAAACAAAAAAATGATTCAATCAAAAACAAGCTCTCACTATTAAACTCTCAGCTTGCAGATAAAATTAAGCTTAAAACAAAATTTACAGAAGAGAGCACTCAACTACAAACTTCCATTGAAGCGTTAAAAAAAGAAAACTTATCCTTACCACCCACTTCAATCAATGATGAAATCTTGAAACTAAACACTCAGATAAAATCCCTTGAAGACGACCTTCTTACAACGCAGAACACCATTCAGGAATTAAAAACAAAAAAAACGGTTTCCTTAGAACTTATAAACCATTTATCCAGCTTAGAAAACTGCCCTACTTGCTTACAACGTGTCAGTCCTGAGCACAAAAGTTCAATAAATTTGAAAGAGCAACAAAAGGTTAAGGACTACAATTCTAATCTTGAATCCTTAGAGAAAGAACACAAGTTAAAAAAGTCAACCCTTGAAGAGTTAAAACAAATGGTTAAATCTAAAGAAAAAGAACTCACTCAATACGAAGTTATAAAATACAAGCTAAATTCACTAAAAGAAAAAGAATCTAAATTTGAAGAACTTAACAACAATCTAATTTCAATTAAAAAAGAAATTGGTTCCATCAACCTAAAAATTAATGAACATTACAGCGAGCTAAACGCTTCTTCTTATGATGAGAATGAATACAACAAACTCAAGCTAAAGTTTGAATTAAAATCTAAAGATTTAAAATCAAAAGAAATAAGCTTAGCCCAGCTAAATACATCATTAGCTTCATTAAAAGATCAAAAACTAAGGTTAGATAAAGATATCTCAGAATTGTTAGCCATAAAATCCAAGCTAGAGCATTTAGACAAAGTCATGCACTGGTTAAGTGAAGACTTCTTAAACATGTTACAAACAATGGAAAAAAACATCATGTTAAAGGTCCACTCAGACTTTAGCATGCTTTTTGAGAAATGGTTTTCAATTTTAATAGACAATGACATACTTTCTGTTACTCTTGACGAAACTTTCTCACCCTTAATTGAGCAAAACGGCTTCAACATTGACTATGAATACTTATCCGGCGGTGAAAAGACTGCAGCAGCATTAGCTTACAGGCTAGCCTTAAACCAAATCATAAACAACCTTATGTCTGATATAAACACCAGAGACCTAGTCATTTTAGATGAACCAACTGATGGATTTTCTTCCGAACAGCTTGACAGGGTAAGAGATTTGTTTAATGAACTTGAGTTAACTCAATTAATCATTGTTAGTCACGAGCCAAAGATTGAAAGTTTTGTTGACAACACCATAAGGTTTGAGAAAAAAGAGCACATTACTCATGTTAATTATTGATTATAAAACCCTGGCAAGGAAACCGAAGCTTCCTTGCTGGGGAAAAAGAGGTGATATTTGTTTATAGAACACAACTTATTTATAAAGCTTTCGTTTTTATAGTAATTAATAAGTAGTAACAGAAATACTTATAAATAGATTAAATTTAACCTTAGTTATGGTAGATATTATACAATTTAGTGAAATTAAGCCGAAATTATTATCATATTGGATAAAACAGGGTTATGTTTTCATTTATCCTACAGATACAATCTATGGTTTAGGCTGTGATGCAACAAATGATGTTGCTGTAGAACGGATAAGAGAGATAAAAAAACGTTTTGACAAGCCATTTTCTGTCATTGCGCCCTCAAAATCATGGATTTCAAGAAATTTTTACATTAAAAGTGCTTATTTAGATAAACTTCCAGGCCCTTTCACATATGTATTAAAAGCAAAATCTAACAAATTAGTTTCTAGTTCAGTGGTCAAAGGTGATAAGATTGGTATACGTGTGCCTGACCACCCTATAACACCTATGATACAAAAATCAAAAGTTCCATTTGTTACGACATCTGTTAACGTTACAGGCAAAAAACCCTATCATGCCATAAGAAAGATACCTAAAAAAATTTTAAACATGGTAGACATTGTCATTGACGAAGGTTATTTAACAAATTCGCCTTCTACGGTTATAGACCTTACTGGTGAGCTTCCTAAGATTATTAGGTAAATATTTAAATCATAAAATCTTAATTAACAGAAAAAGAGGTGTAATATGAAAAATTATTTTGCTAAAGAAACTTCTAGAAAAGAATTTAGGGTTACAATATTTGGCTCTGCAAGGATGAAAAAGAGCGACATATGTTATAAGCAAGTGTATTCATTAGCAAAATTAATTGGAAAAGAAGATATGGACATAGTAACTGGTGGTGGCCCTGGTTTAATGGAAGCAGCAAACAAAGGTTATAAAGATAGTAAAGGCAAAGGTCATTCAATTGGCTTAGTAATAAAATTACCATGGGAAAATAAACCAAACAAATCCGTAGATTATTATAAAGTTTACAACAGATTTTCAAAAAGGTTAGACACTTTCATGGCATTATCCAATGTTTTCGTTGTCGCATCTGGCGGGATAGGCACATTGCTTGAATTATTTTATAGCTGGCAACTGATTCAAGTAAAGCACACATGCAAAGTTCCCATAATCTTAATGGGAGATATGTGGCAAGGTTTGCTTAAGTGGATTAAAAGATACCCTTTAAAAAATAACATGATCTCAAAAGAAGATTTAGACATAATCTATTATGCAAATAATGCAAAAGAAGCATTCGAAATCATAAAATCAGTCTATGATGAATTTAAGAAGGGAGGAAAAAATTTTTGTCTAAACTACAAAAAATATAAAGCATGAAAAATGGTAAAAGAAATAGCATTTGTCGGATTAGGC
>RFJO01000019.1 GCA_003694495.1 Candidatus Woesearchaeota archaeon | reverse complement strand
CTTAAACATTACAATGAATAACTTTACATCGCAAACAAGTTATTCTATTTATATTGGATCCAGTGCAAATGAACTTACAAAATTACATGTGTGGTCAAATAATTTCGATAAGAATGGCTCAATAAATGCAGGTAATGCGTTCTTTAACTTAACCAACGGCGGAAACTATTGGAGCCAGTTTGATGAAGCTAGCGAAGGATGCACGGATACTGTTGCACCATACGGGATCTGTGATGAGCCGTTCTTAATTTACGCTGGAACGGTTAAAGTGAATGATTCGTTGCCGTTAAAGTATCCATGGGATGCAAGCAATACACCACCATCAAAACCAATCCTTGACCAACCTTACTTCGACAATTCAACAACAAACAGGACACCAATATTTACATGGCTTGAGTCTATAGATAATGAAGGAGACCAAATATATTATAACCTAACTATAAAATGTTACTCAACTTCAGGTGGAAGCTGTTCACCTTCAGATGACAGGTATTATACAGGGTTAACAAACAACTATTCGATTCCATCAACCCCATTAAGATATTTCTCTGATGATAATTATTACTATACCTGGAGTGTGGCTGCTTATGACGAATTCGGGGCTGCAAGTGAGCTTAGCAACTGGTCTAACTTTACAATAAGAGTTTATATATCATTAAATTTCTCAAGGGATAAAGTTGATTTTGGGCTTATGAACAACCTTGACAATGATAACACCACAGACGACTCACCACCGCCGTTAATATTAGATAACTTAGGTAATGTGCCAATATATGTAAACATGTCTGCAACTAACTTGTTCAACTCGGTTGCGCACCCGTCTGATTATTACCAATGCGAAATTGATAACAGGAGCGGCTATGAAGGAGCGTTTAACTCGTCTAGCAATGTAAGCTGGTTTAATGTCCCAGCAACCACAACTTCAGTAATTTATGACTTTAATTATACTTATCCTTATAACTCGTTAGAGGTAGACATAAATGTTACAGTGCCACAATATGAAGGTGCAGGAATTAAAGAATCAATATTAACTTTTTTCGGGTGGTACGGTGGATAAAACAAAAATCTTTGTCTGGATGTTTGTATTAATTTTAATAGCTAGTAATGTGACTGCCCTAGGGATGTCACCTGCAAGGAAAACCATTGATTTTGCTGAAAATTCAAAACATACAATCTCATTTACATTATTCAATGAAGAAAGAAATGACATGAGGTTTATTGTGTATGCTGAAGGCGATATGGCACAGTATATTGTCTTACCGTCACAGATGATAGAATTGAAAAAAACTGAAACTACTAAACAATATACGTTTGATATCTACTTGCCTAAAGAGATGGAACCTGGTGAGCATATTACTTCGATAGTGGTGAAAGAAGTGCCATACCAAGAAGACCTGCCACAAATGGTTATCGGTGCAACAAAAGGTTTGATTTTTCAAGTAAAAGTCAATGTGCCTTACCCTGGAAAATACCTTAAAGTAGACGGGTTTGAAATATCTGAAGCAAACAAAGACCAAGTTGTTACAATGGTGTTGCCGGTAACAAATATGGGTACAGAAAAACTTACAAATATTAAAGCAAAAATTGAAATCTTAAGCCCGACAAACGAAGTTGTTGATACGATTGATACCGAAACAATTTCGCTTGAGCCGCAAAAAAGAAACTTGCTTAAGGCGGATTGGATTGCTAGTGTAAACCCTGGAAAGTATTATGCAGTTGCAACTATAAAATATGATGATAAATCAAAAAAAGTTGATACTACTTTTGAAGTCGGAAAGTTTGACATAGAAATTGTAAAAGTCGAAACAAAAAATTTCAAGCTTGGAAGCATTGCAAAAATGGATATAACTTTGAAAAATTTATGGAACAGTGAAGTGAAAGACCTTTATGGTGTATTGGATATTAAAGATGAAAACTGGGACAAGGTTGCAGAAATTAAAACTGCTTCAATAGACATTTTGCCTTTAAGCGAAGAAGAACTTAACGCCTACTGGGACACTGAAGGGTTAAAAGAAGGTAGGTATTATATTAACTTAATGCTACATTTTAACGGCAAAGTTTTAGAAAAACATCTATTAACAGACCTTAAAATGAACAGCATGACTACCACAATGTTGTCCGCAACAGGCCAACTCGTAAAAACCAGAAGTCATGTGGATAGGACAACGATTCTTACCTTGCTTGTTATAATATTGGCAATCTTGAACATAACATGGATGGTTTATTATAAGAAAAAACGTTAAAGGTTTTTTTGCATTTTTAAGATTATAACTTTCTGTGAAGCGTTTTCAACATTAGTTGAAATGCTAGCCATGGTTAAAGCTATGTTAGCAAGAAGAGTGTTGGTGATGGCTTCACGTTTACCAAAATATGCTAACTCTAAAATGTTATGCTCAAGAATATCGCATTCGTGCTGCAGCTGTTTGCATTTTTTGATCTTCTCCATAACACCCGGAGTCTTGTCAAGTATGCTGTACATGATGTCAAGGAATGTGTCAACGGTTTCCTTAACCTTTTCACCTAACTTCCAAAATTCTGACTTGTACTCTTCCCTGAACTTCTTATCCTGCATAAACCAAAACATGCTTATCGTCCTTGTAATTGAATCAATAATCTTACCTTTTGCAATGATTAAACCATGCACTGACGTCCTTGTGTTTAACGAAAATGCGCCTGAATATAAAGCAGAAGTAATGTTCTCTATTATATCATCAGCATCGTTTTCAAGCTTTTTCACGTGCTGAATCAAAGGTGCCAAGTTGTCATAATCATCGTCCAACCAAAACTTTAATGCGTCCCTGAAGTTGCGGTTGCAATGTTCTAGTTTTTCTACAAGGTTGCGAAGTAACATTAATGTTTCAATATCTTTATGTTTGTTAAAAGGAATAATTTTAAAGCCCATAAAGAAATAAAACAAAACCTTATATTTAAATATTATTAAAAAAATAAAAAATTTATAATTCTTTTAATAGTTTCAACTTAACCAATTTAGCAGAGCCTAAAAAGATAAAGCTTAACAAATAACTAAAAAAGCCGTACTTAAAACCAAAGCTCCACTGCATTAGAAGGCCTTGCACTAATGATGCAAAACCTAAAGCGCCAAGGAAAACTGCCACTAAAAACATTAGTGCCTGGTGGCCTGTTATGCTTGACTTAACTCTTACTGACCTTTTTGCCATGAAATTATCACCTCTTTTTATATAATATTATAAAACAAAACAATTTATAAAGTTTATTGTGACAAGGCTTCCTCAATTTTTTGCTTGTCGAAACCAACTATTACTTTATCGTCAATCACAATGACTGGTACACCTGTCTGACCAGACTTTTCAATCATTTCTTTTGCAGCATCGTGGTCAGCAGCAACGTTTACGTCTTCAAATTCAATATTTTTTTCCTTGAAATAATCTTTTGCCATGTTACAATATGGGCAAGTTGGTGTTGAATAAATTTTTACCTTTACCATTAATATTACCTCCTATCTCTTAAAAAAGAATTACTCTTTATATAATTTTAGTTTTAATATCATATACATTCCAATAACAAACATAGGCAATGTCAATAGCTGCCCCATTGTTAAACCAAAAACAATAAAACCCAACTGAGGGTCAGGGGCACGAACAAATTCTATAAAAAATCTTAACAGACCGTAAAGCGTAATAAACAGCCAAAACAAAAAACCATCCTTGTGCTTTTTATCCTTTAATATCCATAATGTTGTAAATATTATAATATTCTTAAACGACTCATATAACTGCGACGGGTGACGGTAGCCTTCCACACCAGAAAACTTTATCCCCCAGGGCAAAGAAGTTAGCCTGCCGTATAATTCTCCATTGATAAAATTGCCAACCCTGCCAAAAGCTAAAGCTAAAGCCAAAGGGATAACCATTAAATCTGCAAGCTTATAAAACTTAAAATTGTGTTTGCGTTTGTATAATAGACCGCCAACAACTGCGCCTAATAAGCCGCCGTGGAACGACATGCCGCCGTGCCAAACATAGAATATTTCTAATAGGTGTTGAAAGTAATATGATGTGTTATAAACTAAAGCGTAAAATAACCTTGCACCAAGAATAGCACCAACGGCAATGTAAAACAAAAAGTTTTCTATCTCTGCCCTGGTAAAATCTAGATATTTTTTATTAGAAAAATATACCAACATGAAATATGCTATGAAAAAACCAATTACGTAAATTAAACCATAATACCTAATCTCTAACCCTCCTAAATGTAAAAATACAGGGT
>RFJO01000018.1 GCA_003694495.1 Candidatus Woesearchaeota archaeon | reverse complement strand
TTCGTTGTCTTATTCTAATGATATATCCAACTATATATGTAATAAAATAATATATAAAGATTTTGTAAGAACTACCTGCCTTGACGCTTCCTTTTCTCTTTTCTCATTCTCTTACGCTGCCACTTCCATCTCATCTGGCCTTTCTTTTTCCAACGTCTTGAGCTTCTTTTCAATTTATTCCCTCCGAGATAGAGTATAGGATTTCTTGGCTTATTTATAAACCTTGCGATTCTTTGGATAAGCTCTCAATCTACTAGAATATATTTTCATCCAAAAGCCTAGTGGAAATTTTAGCCCTCTATTATGATATTTTGTTTTATAGATTTTAATGATCTTATATAAGCCGCCTTCTTAATTAGGTCTGGCAAACCAAACTTTTATAATTGAAGGCAAATATTAATAATTTTTTACAGATTTTGATAATGTTACAAAAATTCACCAACCTCTATTCCGCCATAAAAATCCCCCAATTAAAGTTACCATTATAAATGAAAATAATTTTTATTTTTGTCCACTAAGATTGGAAAAATTATCATAGATAAGATTTGTATCCTATCGTCTAAAAAGCAAAAGACATTGAAATAGAATATATGCTCCGGCCGAGATTTGAACTCGGGTCGCTGCCTCGAAAGGGCAGTATGATTGACCGAACTACACTACCGGAGCAAGTTAAAATTGAATTAAACTTACCACATTTATAAAGTTTTTGGCTATCAATCTTCTGTTGAGCCACACCAAGTATTAGACAATGTCCCGTCTGGAAACAAAGTGAGCTTTTCACTTTTTTGATACACTTCCATATGTTTTTCTCTCAGCAGCCTTATTTCCGGCCCTTGGTTTTTTGCCCATTCACTCATTTTATCAAGCTCAGATTCCAGCGGACTTAATTCAGTATCAGGCTCATCTTTATCATTCCGTATAACCCAAGCAGAAACAGCATCAACTCCCTTTAGCCTCAACCCTTCAACCATTGCAACATATTGTTCAAATGTTGAAACAGTGCGTTTGCTTAACACAATGTTTGCCCTCATTTTATAACCATAAGCATGCACTCTGTTTATTATTATATCTAGTGACGGATATTGTTTTACCCCATAAACTTCAGCATTCTTTTTTTCGTCTATCGAGTGCACTGTTACATAAAAATTTGTTAATCCAAGATTTTTCCATAATGGCAAGTACTGCTTGCAAAACCCCTCATCACTGCCTATCCTTATACCATTAGTGTAAAGGTTTATCGGATAAAATTCCATCCCTTCAAGACCATTTATTATTTCTAATGTTTTCGTTACTGCCAATGGCGACAATGTCGGCTCACCAGAACTGCTAAGTGACAAGTACCTTGCACCCTCGTTATAACAGGCAACAGCTGTTTTGGCAATAAGTTCTTCATCTACAATTCCATCAGTTTTAGGCGCATACTTTCTCAAGATATTTCCTGCACAATGTTTACAGTTTGCATTACATTGAGAACTTCCTACAAAAAGTGAAAAGCTTTTCAACATTTTTTCACCTCATGCACAATGCCCCATCCCTTATCCAAGAGTAAGCAACCGTGCCGTCTTGAAAAACTACCAGCTGCCTTACAAAATCTTTCCTTGGGTTATGTTTAGTTACATAATTTGTATAACGGACAATGCTCCCTTTATAATCATACACACCACCGCCCCACACATGCCCATGGCAGATTTTAGCATTTAGTTTTAGCCATGCTCTTATCCCCACTAAACCTCTTCTTGACGGCGTAAACTTATTTCTTGTATTATCAGGGTTGCCTATCGGCCAGGAAGTAATATTTTTTATCCCTTTTTCAATCAAGGTCTCAACCGCTTCCTTATACTTCTTATAATCATCTACCCCACCTCTTCTTAAAAGTAAAGTAGCCCTTACACCCAGACCATGGCTTTCAACATTTTCCACAATCTTTTCCAAAGGCGGATAACTTTTCACACCGTAAACTTCAGCCTGTTTATCCTCATCCACATCATGTATTGATATTGCAACATTATTCAACCCAAGGCTGCGCCATTTGTCTAGGTAAGTATTGCAATAATCCTCATTCCCTAATAATATTCCGTTGGTAAACAAATTCACATTTGGAAAATACGCTCCTTCTTTGGCACACTTATCATAAGTCTTTAATGCTCTTGTCAACGCATCAGGATCACAGGTAGCTTCGCCGCTTGAAGTTAATGACAATGACCATCCGCCGTACCTCGCCGAAAGTTTTATTGCCGCTTCAAGGTTCTTATGGTAAAGTTCGTCTTCTTTAGCCTCAGGCCTTAGGTACTCTCCGGCACAAAAACTGCACTTCGCATTACATTTGCCTTTCCCGACTAAGGCTGATACACTATATATTTTTTCTATGCACGCCATGATCATCACACCCAGTTATTGCAGAAATGACTACTCTTCAACATAAAAGCATCATATTCTGTTTCATGATTAATCTCATCTTGATAAGGTTGAACAGCATCGAGAACTTGTTTTTTTCTATTTTGTGTAAACCTTCTATGAACAAAACCATCAAAGGCATTATAAGTTATTTTTCGCCAGACGTCTTTAGTTATACCATGTTCACGAAGAAAAAGGATGGAATTAGGATTAATAATTTTCTTTTCATAAGTTTGTGAATCACAATAACTATCCAACTCAAAATTTGTTGATAAATAAATTGTAAAGGATGAGTTAATATAATCAGAGTGAGATGAACCATTATCATAAGTGCCAGTCATCACAAAACTAGGCCAAATGCCTTTCTCAATAAATTCTAATTGAAGTTTTTCAGATAATGATTCACTAGAGGTTGTCCTATACATATCAAATGTGTCAAAAGGACGTATCCTGCCCCGCCTGTCAGATATCCTATATGGTCCAGGAATACGCCTTCTTATTTCTTTCAGACCAAATTCCAAAAGTTCTTTTTTTACTATTTCCAATTCAGATTCCAAACTCTTCATTTTTTCACCCCCGTAAGAATCTCAAGATAACTTTGCATTTCATACTTAACATTTTCCAGCTCAAGGAATTTAACAACTGTTTTTATATCACTTTCATCTCCCTCAATTTCAAGATAAGATGAGCCATTAGGCAAAACATCTAGAGAAACTATGCATCCACTAAGCCTTATATCAGCCCGTTTTTTTTCATAAGCCAAAACTTCAGAAAACTTCAAGAACTTAAAAACATCATACACATTTTTAACTTCAATTTCATCTTCAATCATCGCTTTAAATTCTGTTTTTTGTTTTGCTTTTGCTTTTCTGTTCAAAAAGATTTTACCGTTATCTTCTCTCACTCTAACAATATCATTACCTAGCTTAAAATAAGCATTTTTTTGTATTCTAAAATTAAGTTTTGGCAATTTATCGAACAGGGTTTCAAAAGATTCAAGTTTTATCTTTGCTTCAGTTTCGATTTTCATAATTATAAAGCGTGTTGTAAAAGTGATATATATTACTGTCAATATTTTGTCAATAGTGTTGTATTATAACAAAAAGTTTAAATAAATGGAGTTAAAACTTAAATTTATGCTTGATCCAAAGATTGTTAGCAAAATTGAAGACTTTGTTTATCTTAAACCGAGAACAATACAGGAGATTGCGCAGCTGATAAACCGTAACTGGCGCACTGCTGACAGATATGTGGAAGAGATCTCAACTGAGTACGGCACAATAGCTGTGCGCGTTTTCAGGGGAGGAACAAAGGGTGCGTTGAAGATAGTTTACTGGGCTTCTGTAGAAAAAGCCTCTTCCTCAGTTTTCCAAGAAAGCATTGAAAACGATATAATGAACAGCAAAAAGAAAGAAGATTTTTCTGCGTTTGACATTTTTCAGCACGTGCCTGACAAAAAAAGAAGCTGTTTTGTCACAACAGAAGAATATAACAACATTGAAGAATTCAGTAAGCTGTTGCTTAATGCAAAAAAACAAATTCTTTATTTCTCTGGGAACTTATCTATCATAAACCTCAAAAACAAAAACAAAGATATGTTTGATACATTTGAAAAGTTGATAAAAAAAAGGATAAAGATTAAGATTCTTTCAAGGGTTGACCTTGCCGGCATGGATAATATCCAAAAGCTTCTCTCGCTAAACAAAAAATATGGCGAAGTGATGGTTGAGATAAGGCACAACCTTCACCCATTAAGGGGTGCAATAATCGATGGCAAGTTTATCAGGCTTAAAGAAGTCAAAGAACCTACCGGAAAGATTAATGAGCTTAACAAAAGAATGTTTATTTTTTATAATATAAACGACAAATCCTGGGCAGAATGGCTTTCAAGAATATTCTGGAAAAAGTTTTCAAACTCAATAGACGCTAATAAGAGACTAGAACACATGAAAAATATTTTGCACAAAAAGATGGAGAAAGGTAGTTAGTTTCTGTAAACCTATCTTATCTATAAAGCTTAAGAATACGACAATTCTTGTTCAACAATTTTTTTCAGTTCATCTTTTGATAAAAATTTATGATAAGATTTCTCTCCAATAACAACAGTAGAACTTGAATTAATATTATAATGCAGCTTCAGCGTGTTAATCATCGGTTCATCTGTAAAGTCCTTGTCAAAAGACAATATCACTAAAGAATCTTTAAACATTTCATTAAGCCACGTCAAAACCAGTCCTTGGTCTCTGCTAACTCCATCATCTTTCGTATAAAAAAACAATATCGGCAAATACTTTCTCCCGCAGTTTTTATTAAACTCTTTCAATAGCATCATGAACTGCACTTCTGACAACGTGTATTTTCTTTTAAGATAGTCAAGGTCTTTTTTATTGCTCATTGAAGACTCTTCGCTTGACGGCAGTTCAGAACCTATCTTAACAAGCCTATACTTCAAAGAATCAATTCTTTTGTTTAATATATCGCACACATTCTGCCCTGCATCGTTTACGAACTTTTCTTCAAGAAAATAACTTTGCGTATCAAGTTCATTGTATTTAAGTTCTGTTAAAACTTCATTTTCTTTAAAATTATCTAAGCTAACCCCCAACAAAACACCTGTTATGAACACCACTAAAGTTATGATTGCGCTTGTCACAAACATCTTACGCTTAGTTTTCACCATTTTTTACTCCTTTTAAACATCTCCTTGTAGGTTGCAGTTATCCAGTGTGCAGTTCTCATTGGAGGATATACAGTAAAATAAGCTAACAAAGCAAGGGGGTGCTTAATTTTTTCACTTTGTGTTTTATGTGCAAGATAGTATATATAAAGTGCTACCAAAAATGACACAGTTAACGGGAATGTAATTTTAAGGTTTAAACTTAACAACATATGCCTCAATGTAGGAAATTTTATCAAGTCAAGCATGTCCAACCCCAACAATTTGAATCTTGTAAATAGATTAATAGCAGACAAAGAAATCTCATAAACAAACAATACAAACATCAATATTATTGCAAAAAACGAGATTATGTTTATCGGATATTGGAAAGTTCCCATCATTCCAAACTTTTTGTTTGCAAACATGTCCTTATACTTAATCGAAGTCATGATAAAACCTCTAAACCACCTTACACGCTGGTTCCACATGGTTTTAAACGTGTCCGGCACATTTGTATAGCTTATGCTATCAGGTTGTATTTTTATTCTATATCCATTATACCTAAGCCTCATTGCAATTTCATAATCTTCTGTTATATTTTTCTCATCAAACCCTCCTATCTGCCTTACAATATCTGTCTTATACACACTTAAAGCACCAGGGGTTATGTGCAACGTGTCAATTTTAGACATTAGTTTCCTTACAAATGTTGCAAGTATATACTCAAGCCTTTGGATCTTAGCAAATATATTGTAAGGGTTTGCCACCTTTATTGCGCTTATAACTGCTGCTGTTTTTTCATCGTCAAACATTTCAAATATTTTTTTTAAGGAATTTTTCTCTACAGTAGAATCAGAATCAAGGCACGCAACATATTCGCCCGTAACATGTTTTAGCCCTTCATTCAACGCAGGCGCTTTCGTAAACTGTTCCGGCGACCTTGTCCGGTTAATTAACTTTATATTAACATCCTTGTTTTCTTCAACCAACTCTTCACCGATTTTTTGTGTATTATCCACCGACCCATCATTCACTATCACAATCTCAATCTTTTCTTTAGGATAATCCAAGTTTAATATTGATTCAACTGTTTTTCTTAAAGTTTTTTCTTCGTTCCATGCTGGAACTAAAAACGAAACATTGGGCTCATAAGGTTTAGATGTCTTTTTTTCATTGGACGCAAACGCAACTTGTATCCAGAAAACACTAACAAATAAACCTAAAAAAGATATAACCCAAATTACATATTCTATCATAACTAAGATTAATCAAGATTAGTTTTTAAGTTTATCGATTTATCATTTTCAAAGACATAATACTTGCACTTGCCCCTGTCTAGATATAGTTTAAGGTTAAATATTGTTTTAGCTGTTTCGACAAACTCTGTCTGCTTCATTTTAC
>RFJO01000017.1 GCA_003694495.1 Candidatus Woesearchaeota archaeon | reverse complement strand
ATAAAACACCATCCAACCAAATAGTTAATTCCCGTTTGCAAATAACTTGAAAGATTTTGTTTTTCGGTTTAATCTATCTGCCTAAAAAACTAATTAGAGCTTAGCTGCAGTTGTTACATAGCTAAACACTTAATATAAAGCAATAGTTTTATAAAATAATTAAGCCTTATCTCAAAAGAAATGGATAAACTTATACTAAAATATGCACTACAGAATGCTGTAAAATATAATGGTAAAGCAAACCAGGGTGCAATAATCGGGAAATTGATACAAGAAGACCCGAAAGTTAAAGCTAAATTGAAAGAGCTTGTGCCGAAAATAAAGCAAATAATAAAAGATGTAGAAAAGCTTACATTAGAAGAACAAAAAGCTAAACTGAAAGATATTGCACCTGAACTTCTTGAAAAGAAAAAAAAGGTACAACAGCATAAAATACCTGACCTGCCAAACGCAGAAACGGGAAAAGTTGTAATGAGACTGGCGCCATACCCTTCCGGACCATTGCATATAGGTAATGCAAAGCCCTACATTATGAACGATGAACTGGTAAAGAAGTATAAGGGCAAACTTCTTCTTGTAATGGACGATACAATCGGTTCAGAAGAAAAAAATAGTGCTTTAGAAGCGTACAAGCTAATACCTGAAGGCCTTGATTGGCTGGGAATAAAGTATGATAAAATTCTTTACAAATCCGACAGGGTTGAGTTGTATTATGAGTATGCAAAAAAACTTATCGAAAAAGAAATGGCTTATGTGTGCAAATGTGACGCAGAAACAATGAGGGAGTATAGAAGAAACGCTAAAGTGTGCGAATGCAGAAGAAACACTGTACAGAAAAACATGGACGAGTGGGAAAAGATGTTTACTGAATATAAAGAAGGGGAAGCTGTGTTAAGGATAAAAACCGGGATGGATCATCCTAACCCTGCTTTCCGTGACAGAGTGTTGTTCAGAATATCTGACAGGGAGCATCCGAGGGTTGGAAATAAGTATAGAGTGTGGCCGTTGCTTGAAATGTCGTGGGCAGTGGATGATCATCTCCTAAACATAACCCATATACTTAGAGGGAAAGAGCTTATGATGGAAAGTATGATGGAGAATTTTATATGGGACATATTCAACTGGAAAAAGCCAGAAATAATTTATTCAGGGTTGTTGCAAATTAAAGGCGTGAAGATATCTAAAAGCAAGTCAAAAAAAGAAGTTGAAAGCGGAGAGTACGTCGGCTGGGATGACCCTAGAAGCTGGAGCTTGCAGTCGTTAAAACGAAGAGGGATTAAGCCTGAAGCTGTAAGGAATTTTATCGTGAGCTTAGGATTGAACCAAAACGAAGTTACTGTGCCGGTGGAAAACCTTTACTCTGAAAACAGAAAACTTGTGGATAAAGAAGCTAACAGGTACTTTTTTATTGCCAACCCAAGGTTGGTTAAGATAAAAAATGCGCCAAGAAAGAAAGCTAAACTGCCTTTGCACCCGGAAGATGAAAAGAGAGGTTCTAGAATTCTTGAAGCCAAGGACGAGTTCTTTGTGCCTGAAGAAATACAAAAGGGTAAAGTGTACAGGTTTATGCATCTTTACAACTTTAAAAATAATGAATACCTTTCAGAAGAAGTTAACCCTGAACTGAAAGCTAAAATGTTGCAGTGGATACCTAAAGGCGAAGAAGTTAAAGCTGAGTTGTTTATGCCTGACGGAAGTATTGTAAAGGGTGTGGCGGAAAAAAATATTAAAAATGTTAAGGTTGACGAAGTGGTGCAGTTTGAGAGGGTAGGGTTTGCAAAACTAGATAAAGTTGAAAATAATAAGTATTATTTCTGGTATACACATGATTAAGAATAAATGGTATAAGGGTGAAGTGAAAGACCTTGTAAAGTCTTGGGTAGTTTTATCGTTGGCGTTTGCAATAGTTATTACTGGTCCAAAGTTTAATCTAGATTTATTGTTGAACCTGGTTTTTTCTGCGCTTACTGTAGGAGTAGGGTTCCTTATGCATGAGCTTGCACATAAAATGGTTGCGCAAAAGTATAGGCTAAAAGCTGTGTATAAATCTGACCCGATAATGTTAGGCGTGGCTTTGGTAAGTTCATTGTTTGGGTTTTTGTTCGCTGCGCCCGGAGCAGTCTATATCATCGGAAGCATAAGAAAAAAAGATAACGGAAAAATATCGTTGGCCGGTCCAGTAACAAATATAATACTGGCAATTATGTTCCTTATTTTGTTTGTAATAAACCAAAACGAGATTGTGAAAAGTATAACCATGCTGGGATTTTTTGTGAACTCGTGGCTGGCTGCATTTAACCTGATACCGTTTGGAATGTTCGACGGGAGAAAAATATTAGAATGGAATAAAGTTGTGTACGGAGTAACTTTGGTTATAGCGGTTGGATTAATATTCCTAAGATACTTACTCTAACCTAATCTTCAATTCTGGAAAATATTTAGAAAATAAAGACTGAATCCTTTTAAGGTTGGTTTTATCCCTGCCAAAAACCTGGCCCTTGTCGCGTACGTTGTGTGTTACGATAACAATATCGTTGCCTTCTAACTTAATTTCTTTTGCTTTGACTGGATAAATTAAGTTGGATAAAAACTTTTCAGGAACGTCGCTGAAACCGATAACCTTAATGTTTTTCTTGAACATAGAAGATAAACGTTTAATGTTTTTGCCCATGGGGCCAAGGGCCTTTTTTATATACCCATGCGGAATTAAAAAAACTAAAGTGTTATCTTCAATAAAACAATCTTTAACTGTAACCCTTGTATGCTTCTCAAAAAGGTTTATATAACCAATAATCTCGTTATCTATAACAACCATTTTAATAACTTAACACCGCAACCGGATGACGACGTTTGCATAAAATGCCTACCTCTTCATCTGGTATGTCTAGTTCTATAACTTTTACATCAGACAAAGATGCGTAGTGTAACACTGTTTCTACTACATCCTGTGGTGCATTTGAAGCTAAAAATACAACTTTTGCTTCCGAATTCTTAAGCTTCTTTAATGTCTCTCGTGTGCCATATGTTAATTTTTGTTCCTTTATTGCCGATTTTAGTTCGTTTAATGACATTTTACTTTTCCCTCATATGTGTTATTAAGTCTGGCAAACCTGTGCCTAGCGGAACAGGCTGGTTTAACAAAACATTCTCAATAACTGAATTTAAATAATCAACTTCGCCAACCAAACTAGCATTGACCAAGTGAACAACAGGCGTCTCAAAAGATGCACGGGCTAAAACACTTTCTTTCTCACCGGATATACCGCTCCTTGTAATACCTTTTATTACGCCTGTGGTGGTCATTGCGTCTGATATGAACATTATGTGACGCTCGTCAATGTCCAATGCCTGATCCTGGATAACTTTTGAAGCTTCGTTTATTATCGCCTGACGAGCAGCTTCAATGCCAAAAATCTTAGCTATCTCAAACAAGTCGTTGGTCATTGTGCGTGTAGCGTCAACTTCTTCAATCTCTAAAACCTTGCTTAAGTTTGAACCGGATGACATCAACAACAACTCGCCATCTTTACGTTTAACAGGCAAAACCTGTGTAATACCCTGGATGCCTTTTACAGGAGTTGACTTGACTTTCTCTTTCAATGAGTAAACAACTGATAAAGTAACTTCTTTAGCCTTAGGCTTTAATGTGATTACACCGTCATTGTTCATAACTTCACAGTTCTTGAAAGAAGATTTTATTGTTTTGAAAACCTGTTCCTCTGTTAAGTCAAGATCAGACAACCTGGACTTGTTCAATGACAGTTCAATGTGAAGTTTGATAATGTTGATTGAAATCTCTTTAAGCACTTCTTCCAATTTGATTTCCTTAATTTTGGAAATGATTTTGTCTAAGGTCTTCTCATCTGTCTTTACATCCTTCTTTAGATAAATCTCCATTGTAGGTGTGCTAATGTCTTTCCTTGCATCAAATATCTCAATAAGCCTTGGCAAACCTAAAGTAATGTTAGCTTCAGCAACACCAGCCAGGTGAAATGTCCTTAACGTCATCTGTGTACCAGGTTCACCAAAAGATTCTGCAGTAATAATGCCGATTGCTTCACCAGGATTGATCTTGGATTCAATGTATTTCTTTTCCAAGGCCTGCAAAACTTTTTTAGCGTCTTGTTTTGACAAATTAAATTCTTCAGCCTGCTTCCTGAAATCTTCGATTAACCTGCCGGGAAGCTTTGATTCGTATTCCTTAATTAAATCATCATATGACATTTTACTCACCTAATACCTCGCTTATAACCTTTCTTACGTCAATTGTACCATTATCACTTTTTGAAACATCAATCGCGTCGTCGCCATACTTGAACTGTACAATAGACTTGTTTGCGTCCCTTACTGTGAAATCATACTCAACCTTCAAGTCCTGTAATGCGTTGGATATCCTTCTGTACAAGTAACCAGACTTAGGCGTTCTAAGCGCAGTGTCCATTAAAGAGTCCCTACCAGTCATTGCGTGGAAGAAAAATTCTACCGGGTTAAGACCTTGCTTATAACTGTGTCTGACAAAACCTCTTGCTTCAGGACTTAAATCGTTTGGCTTAAACAATGATAAGGTACGGTTCTTGAAACCTTTCTCTATACGCTTACCCCTTAAAGCCTGTTGACCTACCAAAGCTGCAGTCTGGGCAAGGTTAACAATCTTACCTTTTGCACCTGAATGAGCCATGATTAAGGTGCTGTTCTCGCCTTCATCAGACTTGGCAATTATGTTACCAATCTGGTTCCTGGCTTCGTTAAGTTTCTGTAAGATCATTAACTCAAGGGTTTCTTCAACTGTCTTGCTTGAGAATGGTTTTAGCTTGCCTTTCCTGAACAACTCAATTGTCTGCTCAACATCTTCAAGCGCATCATTAACAATTGATTTCACTTTAGACCTGACATTGTCAGCCAAGTCTGCATCTTGAGTCTTGATTGTAAAACCACGCTTGAACAACACAGCAATGCCTAACCTAAAAATCTTACCATACAAGTCAACTGAAGTCTTTTCATCATATAAACGCCTAATGTCCCTTAACAAGGTACCATTACCGCCACCAATAAGGTTCTTGTCGATGAAACCGCACTTCATTTCGCCGTTCTTTATCAAAACATAACCTTCAATGTCTTGAGGTTTTTTGCCTTTGATCTTTTCTCCCTTATACGATTTGGTAAAGCCAATAAAGTTGAAATCTTCTGGCAATACCGCACTGAAAATTTCGTTGCCTGTTACCTTGTCTTTAAACTTCTTAAACCTTTCAGGCTTGTCAACGCCAATGCTTAACAATAACTTTATAGCCTCAGGCTTAGACATAGTCATCCTTTTTGTTAAAAGGTATAAACCTGTTATAGAATCGTCAATACAACCGATAATGTTCAAACCTTGCTTGGGTGAAATTATCTGCGTTTGAACGTCCATTAATATGCTTGCTTCTGCCTGCGCTTCCTCTGTTTGAGGAATGTGAAGGTTCATCTCGTCACCGTCAAAGTCTGCGTTGTATGGCGCACATACTGCCGGGTTTAAACGGAATGATTTACCTGGCAAAACAACTACACGGTGAGACATGATGGACATCCTGTGCAACGATGGCTGACGGTTAAAGATGGATATGTCGCCGTCAATCAAGTGACGCTCAACTATCAAGCCCGGACGGAACTCTTCTAAAATCTGTTCCTGAGTCTCTGGGGAAATCTTTTTCTTTTTACCGTCTTCATAGACAACATAATTTGCACCAGGGTAAACCTTTGGACCGTTCTTTACAAATGATTTCAAATATTCAATGTTCCATTCAGTTACACGAACAGCCAAAGTAAGCTCCATTGCAACCTCTTTAGGGACTCCTACCTCGTTAAAAGCAATCTTTGGGTCAGGTGAAATTACTGTACGTGCAGCGTAGTTAACACGCTTACCTGCAAGGTTGTGCCTAAAACGACCTTCCTTGCTTTTTATCCTTTCAGTTAACGTCTTCAATGGTTGGCCTGAACGGTGTCGGGCAGGCGGTATCTGGCTAATGTTATTATCAAAATATGTTGTAATGTGATACTGCAACAAGTCCCATAAATCTTCAACAATTATCTCAGGAGCACCAGCGTTAATGTTCTCAAACAAACGCTGGTTAATCCTTACAATGTCGCCAAGCTTGTGAGTTAAATCGTCTTCTGCACGTTCGCCTGTTTCTAAAGTAATAGACGGACGCATGGTTACAGGTGGAATTATTAAAACTGTTAAAACCATCCATTCTGGACGAGCAGACTCTGGTTTTAAACCTAACAAATATACATCCTTGTCTGGAACTTTCTCCATACGCGCTCTTACTTCAATAGGGCTTAAACGCTTCTGGTCCTCAAAAAAACTAGATGGCTTTTCTAATTTGATAGTAACCTGCTTAGCTTTACAATGAGGACATTTCTTGACTGATTTAGCGTTGTTCTTAACTAATTTTGCAACTTTTCTGAACAATGAAAGGTTCTTAGCTCTGTCAAACTTTTCCATCTTTTGACGATACTTGTCAGCTGTAGCATCGTCCAACAAAATTCTACCACACTCGCTGCATGTGCATTGAAGGAAGTTTAATAAAACTTTGACATAGTTTATGTGGATTATAGGCCTTGCTAGTTCAATATAACCAAAGTGACCAAAACATTCCTTTAGCTTGCCGTTACAAGTCTTACACCTTAATCCTGGATCAATAACTCCTAACCTGATGTCCATTAAACCGCCGTCTACAGGGTAACCTTCCTTATCATACAGTTCAGCCGTGACAACCTTTGCAACAGCCTGCTTTTTTATCTCTTTCGGCGATAATAAGTTAAATGTAATGTTATCAACTTTTTTGTATATTTTTTCCATTTTCTGTTACCTCAAAACTTATTTTTTAGCGACAATGTAGGGTTTATGCCGATTGCTTTCAACTCGTCCAACAATAACTTGAACGCGTAGCTCATCTCGATCGTTGAAACTTCTATGTTTGCACCACACCGGCTACATGATTCGGTGCCCTTAATATTGTCTCTTATTGCAAGCATACCACATTTTTCACAAATTGGTATCTTAACTTTGTCTGAATCAAACCTTTCCTTTAATAACAAAGATGCACCATGGGCTATGAAACAGTCCTTCTCCATTTCTCCTAACCTCAACCCACCGCCTTTGCTTCTACCTTCGATTGGCTGCCTTGTAAGAAGCTGGATCCTACCTGAAGACCTGGCGTGCATCTTGTTGGCTACCATGTGCTTAAGTTTCATGTAATAAGTGTTGCCAACAAAAATCTTGGCTTCAAAAGCTTCGCCTGTTACACCATTGTACATCATTTCTGTACCGTTCTCTCTAAAGCCTAACTCTAACAACATCTTCCTTAAATCTGATTCAGCTTCAGCGCTAAAGGTTGTACCGTCAATCTGTCTACCAGCTAATGCACCAACCTTGCCTGCCAAAACTTCTATCAAATAGTTTATAGTCATACGGCTAGGTACAGAGTGAGGGGAAAAAATTAAGTCTGGAACTATGCCTGATGCAGTAAATGGCATGTCCGCCTGAGGAACAATCATACCAATGACACCTTTCTGACCGTGACGAGAAGCAAACTTGTCACCAATCTCAGGTACACGCTGATCCCTTAACCTAATCTGCACAAGCTTGTTGCCTTCACCGTTTTCAGTAACAACAACCATGTCAACAACACCCTTATTACCTTGCTTGACAACAACCGAAGATTCACGCCTTGTGTTAGCAGCTATGCTGAACTCTTCAATCTCGCCCAAAAACCTTGGCGGGGATGTCTTACCAATTATAACATCTTCCTGGTTAACCTGTGCTTCAGGGTAAACTATGCCGTCTTCTTCCAAAAAGCGATAATCATTTTCTTCCCTATAACCCTTAACTTCTTTATCAGGTATACCAATTTCGTCAACCAAACCGCCCTGATAACGAATCTCTTCAGCCCCGTAAGGCCTGAAATATGTTGAACGGGCTAGGCCACGCTCAACTGAACCTTTGTTTAATATGATACCGTCCTCCATGTTGTACCCGTCAAAACTCATAACGGCTACGGTAACATTCTGGCCTGCTGGGTGTTTGTCATAACGGATAACATCATGCATGAAAGATTTTACCATGGGCTTCTGAGGGTAATGAAGAATGCTAACGTCAGTGTCCATCCTCAAATGGAAGTTTGTAGCATAAATACCTAAACTTTGTTTCTGGGTTTTAGAACCACGATTCAACCTTGAAGACTGGCCAAAGTTTGCGTAAGGTACTAACGAACTTAACAAGCCAAGCATGGCAACTGGAGAAATCTCTAAGTGCGTGTGCTCTTTGGTTAACTTTTTTTCATTCAATGCCACATACGCATTCTCTTCCTCGTTTGCGTCAAGGTACTCTATAATATGATCATTTACTAAATCTTTCCAGCCAATCTTGCCTTTCTCAACCATTTCCTTTAACTCAGGTGTAAGCCTTGAAACACCGTTGTCAACAATGATTAAAGGACGGCGTGCACGACCAGTCTTAGTATGAATATAAACTTCGTTGTAGTCTTTGTCATACTCAATGTTTATACATGATGGAAGCCTGCCGTTACGTCTTTCATTAATAACAGTTTTAACAAACTCTTTTGGATTATCAACAGTGCCAACAAATTTTTCATCTAAATATACATCTACCATTTTTTAACCTCACTTAACCGGTTGCATGCCTATGCCTTCAAGCAAACGCTTAACTTTGTCTTCTGAAACTTCTTCTTGGGTAATCTGGCAAAGCATTGCCAAGTTCTTCCTTAAACCGATAGGAGTACCTTCAGGAGTTTCAATCGGGCAAAGCCTGCCCCAGTGCGTCGAGTGAAGCTCTCTTGCTTCAAAGTTTTCTTGTGTTGCAGATAATAATGATACAACCCTAGACAAGTGCGACATCGTGGAAATGAAGTTTACCCTGTCAATGTTCTGGGATATACCTTTCCTGCCGCCAACCCATGCACCGGTTGCCATGGAACTTTTTATCCTGGAACTTAACAACTTGTCCCTAATTATGATCTTAACTGAATGAAACTTACCACGTTTTACCAAACGCTGGAAGTTGTACAAAATGTCGTTAACCAAAACACGCATGTTTACACGCAACAAATCGGCCATAAGGTCGCCGGATTGCTTCAGCATCTTGTTCTTGTAATGGTCCTTGTCGCTTGGCTCAAGACCGTCTCTTGCAACCTGTAAGAAACGTTTAACAACCTTGCATAAATTGTAAGCTTTCATTGCACGTTCACGATCAGTTATCCCAACGTGAGGAAGCAAGTAACGGTCAAGCTGTTCCATTGCCTTCTCAAGTTTAACTTCACGAGGCTGAGTTATGCCGACTTTCTTTGCTAAAAACTCTAATGCGTCTTCCTGTGTCTTTAGGTTGATAGCATCGTAAAGGTTAACATACATGTCATCGTGTTCTTTATCTCCTGAGACTAAACGCATAATTTCTTGGTCATTCGTAAGACCTAATGCTTTAATAACCGCAACAACAGGCACACGCTTGAACTTTGTGAAGGAAATGTAAATTATGCCGTCCTTCATTTGCTCAATTACGTGCGGGATGCTGTAAGATCCGCGCTGGGAAAAAATCTTTGCACTGTAAGTGCTAGGGCCAATATTGTTCTTGGTTATAAAAATCTTGTTAGGCAACAAATCCTCAACTGTGATCAAAACACGTTCATTTCCATTTAATATGAAATAACCGCCTGGGTCGTTTGGGTCTTCGCCGTGTTTTATCAATTCTTCTTCAGACAACTTGTGAAGATGACAATACTTTGAACGAAGCATGATTGGCATTTTACCAATCTGAGTTGTAAATGATTCACGCTGTAATCCGTCAACGTGTGCAGAAACTTCCAAGTGCATCGGAGCAGAGTACGTAATCTGCCGAAGCCTGGCTTCAATCGGATAAATCGGACGAGTTGAACCGTCAGCCTCGACAATCTGCGGCTTTTCAATCCAGATGTTGTCAAACTTTATCTTAAAATCCTGAACATCCGGAGGGGTTATAGTAGGCACAATGTCGCCAATCTCGTTTATAATTCGCTGCAGCTCAATGTCAACAAACTTGTTGAATGACTGCAAGTTTGACTCGATAAAGGAATGTTCCTCAAAGTATTTTTTTATTAATATGTTTGGATCATGCATTTGAAACCACCCTATAATAATATGTTTTGCCAACTGTAGGACTATGCCTTTCAATCTTTATTACGTCTCCAGGTTTGGCGCCAAGATCCGAAATTGCTGGATCGTTCTTAAGAATCTTGGGCAATTGCTTTAAAGAAATATTGTATTCCTCAAGAAGAGATTTCACTTCTTCATCTGAAAGCTTAGTATGCTTCGGCACAAGAATGTGCTTTGAAATGTCTAGTTTTTCTTTGGCCATTTTTTGGATATCCTCGCTTTTGCAATAAATGGACCGGACGGGATTTGAACCCGCGACCCCCTGATTTCATCGCCTTGGCTTAAAAGTTTCACCAGTTTTAAACTACAGGTGCTCTAGCCAGGCTGAGCTACCGGTCCTTTGGCCCCCTTTTTTTTATAGTAAACGCCCTGGCCGGGAATCGAACCCGGGTCGTGGCCTCGACAGGGCCACATGATAGGCCTCTACACTACCAGGGCAATATTGACATAAATCTTTCTAGAGGTGTATGAATAGCAGAGAAAATTAATTTTGAAACGTGATTCCTGCCATTTTTGTTAGCCCCTTAGAAAGATGTTTGCCCATTTCTGTTTAAGAAAAATGCAGTGCTTTATAAAACTTTCGGTTACTCTTCACGCATCGAATTGTATTTCTCTAAAAGTGTATTATAATATTGGACACGCTCAGGAGGAAGCCTGTTATACTTGATATCCCACTCTAACGCCTGAAGCTTCTTTTTAAGCTCGTATAGCTCATCCTCTTTTGATTTTTCCATAACTAGACACCTCCACTTATAGTATAGACATACTT